>PLTK01000206.1 GCA_003164415.1 Methanobacterium sp.
AATAATAATACGTTAGTGAACAAAACTAATAACATAACTCATGATATAACCAATGAATTACCTAACTATGAATAGATAGTAAAAACTAGGAAAATCCAGTTAATGTTATATTATTTTTTTTATTAATAATGGGATTCGTAGATTGATGTCCCTAATGTAGAGAATTCACTATTATTATATCATTNNTACATCCTTCGATTATACAGTTCTTCCAAATATTATTGTCTACATGGACATGTCCGCAGATATTACATTTCAATTTATAAATTCTTTTTTTCATAGGGTTCACCTTAAAATATTTACAGATGCCATATCACTATATGTGATGTTTTTTACACTTGAAGTGTATGTCTAATCATATATTTATAATTCATGAAAAGCTAAAAAAATCAATTTATATACCTTGTCATTATTTGAATAAATAGTGTAGCATATATTATTTATAAAAAGAAACAGCAAAATAAATAGTACAAACATTAAAAGAATTTTAAGTAAAAATAGACATTATTTGGAGGATATAAATGGATTTGAAAATTATTGGATTTGGTGCATTAATTAATATAATTTTAACCACCATCCTTTCATCAATATTTTTCCCCCTATTCTTTTTAGGACCTATTATTGGAGGATTCTTATCATCTTACCTTACAGAAGGATTTGAAAATTATGATAAGATGGATGAAAAGGATGGTGCTGTTGTAGGTGCAATTTCAGGATTAATAGGTGGTATAATAATAGCTCTTTTATACATTGTAAGTTCTGGAGATATAAACAGCATTTTAGGATTATCCGCTAAATTAGGAATAATAACAGGCAGCATTATCACAGGTTTAGTTATCGTAAATATTTCTGCAACTATAAGTTTAATATTGGGCTTAATCGGAGGAGTAATTGGAGTTTTTATCAAGAACTAAAAAAATTCTTTTGATTTTATTTTTAAAATCCTAATAAATCAAGTACATTATCTTCCACATGTCTGTTTTGACCTTGAGAGGGATATGCATGTGCATGGAGTATGGGATTAAAATTCAATTCTATAATACTATGATTATTTCTGTCTGGTCGGGCTTTAACATCACTTATGATAATATCTGCCCCACAGATCTTTGCACCTACAGCCCTTGCAGATTCTACAGCTATGACCTTGTAATCATCTAGAATATCATCGGTAAAATCTATGCTGTCACCGCCTGTACTGAGATTAGAATTTTCTCTAAGATATACCACCTCACCCTCAACAGGAACATAGTTGATATCCTTACCCTGGGATGTTAGATAATCCACTTCAAAACTTCCTAAAACTATTGTTTCTAGCGGTGTAACGTAACCTTTGCCCCTCATGGGATTCCTATTTTTTTCATCAACCAGTTCCTTGATGTTTAGTGATCCATTACCAGTAACATTTGCTGGTACTCTGTGAAGAATTGCTGCTACTTCATCATCAACAACTAAAAATCTATACTCCAACCCGGGTATAAATTCTTCAATCATAACAGAACTGTCATAGCTAAGTGCTTGTTTTATACCAAGCATATAGTCTTCTTTGGATCTTAAATTTCTTAGTATTGTGATACCCAATCCGAAATTAGTTGATTTGGGCTTTATTACTATATCTTCTCCAAGAAAATCTTGATATTTTTTTGCTGCTTCATCAACTGTTTTTATAGTTGTGCTTTCGGGCACATTTATACCATGCTCTTTAAGAATTATTTTGGTTACTTCTTTATTTTCCATGATAAAATGGACAATACATGTATCCGCAGATGTTCTTGTTGCCTGTTTTATATATTCTACCTTATTATCCCTTTTTAAACGGATAAAATTATCATCCCAGTCAAGTACATCTACTTCGATACCCCTTTTTAATGCACCGTATATTATTATCTGGGTTGAAAGTTCGAGTTCTTTGTAGCTTTTTGGTAATATTTTAATCCCTCATCANNCTTCATTTCCCTGTGTATCCTTTCAGATGGAAGAAGTGAAACATCAAAAAGCTTTTCATATTCTTTAGAAACACTTTTAAGATATTTATCTTCTCCAGTGTCTTTGTATATTAACTCTGCTATATCTTTAAGTCTTTCAAATATTTCTACTCCCCATCTGTTCAGTTCTATGGAACTATTATTATATTTCTGAAGTTTAAGGCCGTCTTTTCGACCGTAAAGTGCTACATGGTGATGGTTAGAGTTTATTTTTTCATATTCCTTATCTGTTATTTGTTTGCTCTTTTCAAATAAACAGTAGAGCATAAAAATTTGTAGAAAGTTCATCTGTTCAACACTTAAACCCAACCTTTCAAAGGGATTCAAATCCAAGATTCTTACTTCAACGTGTCTAACTCCACGTTTTTCAAGCGCATCTAATTGTGTTTCGCCATTGTTTATACTTTGTTTCAGACGTATTGAAGAGTAAAATTCGCTTTCCTTTTGTAGTATATTTTTATTCAGCTGTATCTGGATATCATCCTTATAAATGCCCAGTGCGGAGTATTTTTTATTTTCAGTTTCCAGCATCGTGCGAATCTTAGTTGAATATTCCTCTAAACTATTGAAGTAGATATTATAATCATGCTGAAGGGTGTTTGANNCATCTTTTAATTATTCCAATTTCCTTATTTATAACCGAATGATAGGTAGAATGACAGTAGGGGGATGCTCCAAAAAGATAAATTAATAACCATCGGTATCTTAGAAAGTTCCTTGTAAGTCCAAAATGTATTTCATCAATAAATAAACGTTTATCCATACCGTTACCGTATTTATGGTGTAAATATTCTATTAGTTCATCTCCAAAGGAGAAATTATAATGGATACCTGAGATCATCTGCATTTTCTTACCATATCGGAGTGCTAGTCCCTTCCTATATATTTGCATGTTTCTTCCATGCTCAGAATCTGAAAAATTTGCAATTGGAATTTGATCTTCATCAGGTAATTTTGGAGGCATGCTTAATGGCCAGAGAAGCTCATCTCCTATACCCTTTTCGACTTCAGAATTTATTAAATTTAATTCATCATAGACTTCATCAACGGATTTGAATGTGGGAGTTATCATCTCAATCTGACTTTCAGAAAAGTCGACGGTAATTCGAGGATTTTCTGTTTTATCTCCCAATTCTGGGGGATGGTCAGTTAAAGCAAGATCTCCCGAGGATGTAACCCTCTGAGATTCNNAGTTCATACAATCCCCTTTTATTTTGCTATGATTATAAATTTATTATTATCAATTTACATTTGATACATTAAATAATCCACTAAACTAAAAATATACATTTTAAGTTCTTTTATTTCTTATAGTTTAGATGAAGAATCGGATAATTTATATAATCTTTAATTCTCAAATTTTCAACAACACTATATTGAATCTTAACATAAAATAAATTTATCGGATAATCAATAGTTGACTGATAAAATATAATCATTGGAAAATGATAATTTAGAATTTTAGTCTAATTAATTTAAATTCAATGGCTTCTGTTATATTTTTAAATTTATAAGATTAAAACTAATAGTAAATTATTAATATAACAAATTGTTATATATTAATTTATTATATATGTTATGGTAGATTTTCTATATTCTTAAATTTATTTTTTAATTTTAGAATTTGCATAAATTTATTAAATTATCTTCTTTAAATTTAATGATTTGGAAATTGTTTAAAATTTTATGGGGTTACATCTACTATAATGATTTGTTGATTGGAATTATTTAAAATTATCATCTATTAATTGGAGGGTTAAAAATTATGGAATTAGATCCAGCAGTTGAGAAAATATTAATGGATATTACAAATAATGAAGAGGGTAGTGTTTCAATTATTGAATGTATTTTGAATGGAAAAACCTTCGATTCAGAAATAGCTGAAGAAACTGACATAAAGTTGAATAAGGTTAGAAAAATTTTATATAAATTTCACGATGCGGGTATAGCTTCTTACAAAAGAACAAAGGATCCTGAGACCAATTGGTTTATTTACAGTTGGAAGTTTGACAAGGAAAAGGTATCAGATATAATATCTAGAAAACATCAAAGAAACACCGAAGATATTGAAAAATCAATTAAATATGAAGAAGAAAATATGTTCTTTGCATGTAAAACTAATGGTCATAGATATAAATTTGAAAAGGCATCGGAATATAATTTTGTATGTCCTGAATGTGATGATACATTAGAATATCAGGATAATGCCCTACGTATTGTAGAGTTACTAAAGGAGAAGGCTGCTAGTAATTCTACAAATAAACTCAGCACTGAAATAAAGTATATCCACTAAACAAATAATATTCTTTTTATATTTTCTTTTATAATTTACAGTGGCTAGCTTTTACCAGATCAGGTTATGAAATTATTTTTTAGTATTTTCTGGATAGTTTCATGAATTCTTTTTTTATATTTATTTTCTTATTATCTCTACATGATCATAAACTTTAAATAATTTAATAGTTTATTTTAATATATAGTTTACAAATGTAAACTATTATTTTGGTGTATGAATATTATATAAAATTGAGTGATACCCTATGGATGAAAAGAAAATAGATTTAATAGAAGAGCTTTTAGAGGACACTTTAATCTATACATTACTTTTTAATCGAGAATTAAATAATTTGGGTGAAAGGGATTTTATAAAAACATTTTTATGGTTGATATCTATCGAAGAATACGATAATCCCTCATTATCTGGACTTGGAAAGATGCTAAACGTATCAAAGTCTCAGATGACATTAAAAATGGATAAACTGGAACAAGCAGGTTATACAGAACGAATATCAGATAGTGAAGACCGCAGAATAATTCGAATCGTATTAACACCTGAGGGGCGGAACTTCATAAAAAATTCTAAAAAAACAGTTAAAGAAGGTATGAATCAGTTACTATCACCATTGGATATTGAAGAGATAGAAGACCTTAAAAAAAGCATAACAACCATTAAAAATGTTGTCTTAAAAATTCAAGAAGGAAAAAAAAGATGAATAATTGGTTGTACATATCAGATGAACATGATAATTTTTATTTATAGGAGCGATGATTTTGAAAATAAAAGATGGCATAGAAATGTTAGAAATATCCATGAAACTCTTAGGCAGGGAAAGAAATGTTTATCCCACTATTATATGGGATGATAATAATGTTATTTTAGTTGATGCAGCTATACCTGATTGTTTACCCGAAATTAAAGATGCAATGAAAAAAGTGGGTGTGCCCTTTGAAGGACTGGATAGTATCATAGTAACACATCAGGACATAGACCATGTTGGTGGAATTAACCCTATCTTAAAAGAATTACCACAAGTGAAAATATTTGCGCATGAAGATGATAAACCCTATATTGAGGGTGAAAAGAAGTGGATAAGATTAAATACAAACTTCATGAATCGTATCAACAATTTACCCGAAGAAGAAAGGGATAACATATTAAATCTTTTCGAAAATTCAAACGTTAAAATTAACGATACATTAGAAGATGGTCAGGAACTTGAATGCTGCGGTGGAATTATTGTAATCCATACACCGGGCCATACACCGGGCCATATATGTCTGTATCATAAACAGTCCAGGACCCTAATTGTTGGTGATGCAATGAACGTTGTTGATGGATGGTTAACCGGACCGAATAAAGATGCAATGAATGAGAAAGATGCACAAACGGCATATGATTCCTTTAAAAAGTTTGAAAATTATGAAATAAAAAATATTATTACCTACCATGGTGGATTATTTAACGATAATCCAAATCAAAAAATAAAAGAATTATTATAGAAACTTGATGGTGATATTAGTTTAATTTCTGCCTCGACCATTTTGTATCTATTAGTGGTTTACTTGTACTACACTTGGTGGAGGTTCATTATACCTATTAACACTTTTCTTCGGTGTAACTTCACAATTGCCATCCAATTTATTGGGATAGTACACTTCAAAAAGAAGTCATACTCATATAAATAAATACATTTCTAGTTGGGAATATGTACCCTAGGAAGACCAGTTAAAAATATAGGCTAAATTAACTTTTTATTAAATCCTATTTAATTTTAAAATAATTA
Organism: Methanobacterium sp.; assembly: GCA_003164415.1. Taxonomy (GTDB): domain Archaea; phylum Methanobacteriota; class Methanobacteria; order Methanobacteriales; family Methanobacteriaceae; genus Methanobacterium_B. The sequence goes on from PLTK01000206.1 coordinate 6,047, forward strand.
ATTTTTTTACGAGAAATACTATGAAACCATATAATATTATATTATTCGAAACTGCCAGGTGGATTTAATATGGAATATAAATGGACTGCTATGTCTAACACTTTTATAGCGACTCTAATGGCAAGTATAAATTCATATATTATACTGATTGCCCTTCCATCTATTTTTAACGGTATTCATATTGACCCACTTAATTCATTTCAATATCTACTATGGATTTTAATGGGTTATGGGTTGGTAACAGCTACACTGCTTCTAAGTTTCGGACGGCTGTCAGATATGTATGGACGAGTTAAAATGTTTAGACTAGGTTTTTTAATATTCACATTTGGATCTGTCCTTTTATATCTAACACCCTCTTCTGGTGATGCAGGAGCAATAGAAATCATAGTGTTTAGATTGGTTCAGGGTGTGGGTGCAGCATTTTTTATGGCAAACAGTGCTGCCATACTTACAGATGCTTTCCCTTCATCCGAGCGTGGAAAGGCTTTGGGGATAAATATTGTAGCAGCCATTGCAGGAAACTTTTTAGGACTGGTTATTGGAGGTGTGCTTGCAGTGTTTAACTGGAGGTATGTTTTTTTAATCAGCGTACCATTCGGCTTAATCGGTACAATATGGTCTTTTAAACTTAAAGAACTATCTAAAAAAGCCATTAAAACTAAAATTGATGTATGGGGAAATTTGACATTTGTACTTGGAATTACGTTGATATTGGTTGGTATAACATATGGATTATTACCATATGGTAACAGTCCTATGGGCTGGAATAATCCATGGGTCATAGCTGCTATGATAGTTGGATTAGTTTCATTGATCTTATTCCCATTTATTGAAAATAGGGTTGAATCTCCAATGTTCAGGTTGGATCTTTTTAGAAATAGAAGTTTTGCATTTGCAAATATAGCAGGATTGTTGGGTTCATTAGGCAGGGGTGGTCTAATGTTCATGCTTATATTGTTGTTGCAGGGGATATGGTTACCACTTCATGGTTACAGTTATGATTCAACTCCTTTTTGGGCAGGTATTTATATGTTGCCTTTAACAGCAGGAATAGTGATTATGGGGCCTCTTTCAGGTGTACTATCCGATACTTATGGGCCTAGGTGGATATCCACCGGTGGTATGATTGTGGTTACCATATCATTCATATTGTTTGCTGCTCTTCCAATTAATTTCAATTTCTGGGAATTTGCCTTTGCTGAATTTTTAATGGGTATTGGTAGTGGAATGTTCAGCACACCTAACACAGCTTCTATAATGAATTCTGTACCATCAGAAGATAGGGGTGTGGCTTCGGGTATGATATCCACCCTCAGAAATACAGCAGGCACAGCTAGTATGGCAATATTTTTTACAATTGTTATTGTGGGTATAACTCAGAGATTTCCAGATGCCATGCTATCATCACTAACCAGTATAGGGGCGGTTAATTTAGCCCCAATATTAACCAACATTCCACCTACAGCCGCATTATTTTCAGCATTCCTAGGTTATAACCCTGTCAATGCCATACTAACCACATTACCACCTTCAATTGTAGCCCATATACCTGGATCAACTTTAAACACATTAACCGGTATTACATGGTTCCCATCAACTCTTGCAAATGCATTTTTACCATCACTACAAACATCATTCATTATTGGTGCTGTAATATCCATTATAGCAGCTATACTATCAGCCCTTCGTGGAGAAAGATATATACACGAAGATAAAATCATTAAGGACGTTCCACTATCTGAGATTAAGTCCCCGGAATTGGAAATTGTTGAAAAATCAAGTCAACAATAAACCTCAGTTTCTAGTTGAAACATAACATAATAAATTTAAATAGAAAATATTTTAATGTTAATATTTTAAATAATATTAATAAAAAATAATAATAATCTGTGATTAAAAAATAATTGCAATTTAAATTGAAAGTGAGATAGTTTGGTATGGTAGTTAGAAATCATTTATTAAAGGGATATCAATGTTATTTGTGCGGACATAACATATCCAAAATGGAGAATATTAATACATCTTTTGCCATCCAATTAAGATTGCACAGTGGGGATAGTAGGTTAGCACTTAGACCAGAATTTAATAATATTCTAAAACATCATGTGCAATGTGAAAAATGTAAACTTATTATTTGCAGGTCTTGTCTACAAAATAAAGAAACACTGGATCATTGGCATAAACTACCATACTGCCCTAAATGTGGATCTAACATGTTTTATATCTAAATTTATTAAAAGTTTATAATAAACCCTATTTAAGGATAAATTATGAAAGTGAGTAAAAAGATATTAGCATTTCTCTTTTCAATAGTGCTTTTTGATTTTATTGGTTTAACTATATTAATTACTGTACAAACATTTATTGTCAAGGAATATAATACAACTGCACTTGCTGTGACATTATTAACAGTTATATATGCTGCAGCACAATTTATTGCAGCACCTTTACTCGGAAAACTCTCTGATAGATATGGAAGACGTCCAATATTATTATTCTCCCTACTTGGATCTGCTGTTGGTTATTTCATTTTTGGTATAGGTGGAGCATTATGGGTACTATACATTTCAAGGCTTATTGATGGTTTTACCGGAGGGAATGTATCGATTGCAAATGCATACATTGCAGATGTATCCTCTGAAAAAAATCGTACCAAAAGTCTCGGTATTATAGGTGCAGCTTTTGGACTCGGTCTTATTATTGGACCTATTCTAGGTGGGTTGTTAAGTCAGATCAGTCTTAGTGCACCAGTTTATGTTGCTGGTTTGTTTTCATTATTTGCAACTATAGTTGGATTTTTTATATTGCCTGAATCACTTCCAAAGAATAAACGTGAAACAATCAAACTTGTCAAGAAAGATTTTAATCCCTTATCTTCTATTGGAAAATTCATTACAAAGCCTATACTTGGAATATTTCTATTAGTCTTCATAATTTTCAATTTTACCTTCAGTGGATTTACAATAAGCCTACCAATATTTTTGATCCATAAATTTAATATTGATGCTTTAAATGTGGCAGGGATATTATTTGTTAGTGGAGTTGTAAGTAGTATTGTTCAAGGTGGATTAATTGGAAGGTTAGATATAAGATTTGGAGATAAAAAACTCTTAATGGTGGGCTTGATCATATTTTCAATTGGTTTAATATTTTTCTTTATGGCCCCAAGCTTCTGGATGATATACCCAATAATTGGTTTTATCAGCTTTGGTTTAGGTCTAACAACACCCACACTGAGTTCTATAATATCAAAAATAGTATCAAAAAAGGAAATAGGAGAAGTATTCGGCGTTAATACATCATTAAATAGTTTNNGCGATTCTATTATTAATTGCTTTTATATTAGTTGTAAAGACAAAAATAGAACCCAAACAGTTTAAGAAGTAATATTTATCTAAATTTTTCTTTTGGATTTGTATAGATGAATAAATCATCTGCACAACAAATTCCTACTTCTTGGAATTGGAACAACATTCTACTTTACCATACCCAGCCAAAGCTATTGATTTAATGAAAGATGTGTATAATAAAATTTAAAAAGTTATTAGTTTATTTAATAAGAGTTTAGGTATTAATTATTTTTAGTATTATTAAAATTGAAGGATGTATATTTTTAGATAAATTAATATTTTTATTTTACATAATAGAATAGTAATGATNNATAATTTTAGGTTTAGTTGATCTATTATTATGGATTTTTATTGGTGTTTCACCTACAATAATATTCTCATCTAGTATTCAGGAATTTATAGGTGTATTCTCATTTCTAATTAGAAATCCAATCATATTCTTATTAGTAGCATTATTAAATATCTTTCTAGGAATTTTAGTCTACTTGACATTTGGAATAATATTATGGGCTGCATTTCATATTATCTGGTCAATTAGATGGTTCTATGGTTATTTCAAATATCGTAAAACAACCCTTACAGATGTAATTGGGGCTATGAACAAATAATACAAAATATTATAGGTTTATCTTATTAACCTAAGTTGAAAAACGGTTTTTTTCTTTTATGTTCAACAAGTTTAATGGTTTATTATCCTATTCATGTTCACAATGAACTTTAACTCTTAATGATGAACAGTAGATAAATCATATCATGATTTAATAGATAATTATTCTCCAATATGATGTATAATAATTCTAGTTGGGGTTATATTATTTTTTNNCTCGAAGGGTTAAGTGGATATTAGGTGGTCAGAATTATTTTAGATTTTTGACATAAAATTAATATCCTGGAGGATTAATGGGGGATAAATGGATAAAGAGGGTTAAAATCTTTGAAGATATAATAATAATAATAACTTATAAAATATGAAGTTTCCATATTTG
>PLTK01000077.1 GCA_003164415.1 Methanobacterium sp.
ATATCCGTTTTTAGAACTGAAAAAATTTTTTATATTAGGAATTCTCGTATTAATCGGTGTTATTGTATCACGTTCCCAAATATGGGGAATACAAAATACTGCAGTAATTGTTCTCACATTTATTATTGGATTAGTATTCCTGTTCCTTGCTCAAGGTTATACTTTTAAAAATCTAAAATCTTCATTAGAGGGTATATCAATCCCTCCAGAGTTTAAAAACTGGACTCAAATGTTTATAGATGGTATAAAAGTTTATTTGGTAATTACAGTTTATTTTATCCCTGCAATTTTAACCCTGTTTCTATCAAATATAGTCATGACTATCTTATATTTAATCATTATTGCCCCAATAATTGCAATGGCATTAGCACATATGGCAAACAACGAAAGTAAATTCAGCTATGCCTTTAAGATACGCGGAATAATTAATAAAATAGGAATAATAGGCCTGAGAAATCTCATAAAATGGTACGTGGCAAATATAGTTGTTTTCCTATTAATATCGTTAATAGTAGTACCAATAACACTGTTTCTCCAAAATTTCAATGGTATTATCGGAATAGAATTATATTTAATATTTCTTTCATTAATTTTTGCCCCATATATTTATCTGTACGTTAGCAGATCAATAGCTTTATTCTACAAATCAGATGGAAGTATGGGTTATTTAGTATGTAATGAATGTGGGGGGCATTACGAATTACAGCCAGGGGAATCATCTGAAGATTATGAAGAATGTGAATGCGGTGGAAAACTAAAATATAGTGCATTATTACCGCCCCGTTTGTGATAATGTGGGTGTTTATTGATGAATGATAAATATTTTTATTAAATACGATTAATTTTTGGTCTGAAATACCCTTTACACCAATTTTATTTAGTTTAAAGGTAAATATCTAGGATTATTTTTTATTTTCTTGGCTATGTTAAATCAATTAATGATTAATAATTGATGTATTAATTTGCAAATTGTTCATTAAATAATTTTTTTTATAATTTTAGTGTTCCTGTTTGATTGCGAATACATGGTTGGATTAAAACTGATTAAGATATTTATGACCGAGAAGACTCCAGTTGTTATTGCATTGTTAAAATAAAGAAGTATATTTGAATTATATCGGTAATTATTCTCTTTTTGATTCAAATAAACTTACTGAACTTTCTAAACCATCTTTGCTGGATTCTATAATATCAATTGCTGATTGTAATTCTTCGTCTTTCATTTTTTGGTCAACTCTTAAACGGTGGATAATGAATCCGATAATGGAAAGTATTGCCATATATATTAATGCATAAAATATTAAAGTTAATATAAATTGGTAGATTGATAAATTATCCAAGGAAATAGCGGATAATATTAATATAGCCAAAAATGCAAAGATAAAACAACTGGCAATGATTAATAATAACTTTTGGTCATCGCTCCTATCCTTAAATGATGAATAAGCAGCAATCGATAGGGATGATCCGGCTAAACTGAATACTAAGAATTCAGGTATTAAAGCATTAATATCCATTTTGTCACCTGCTTCATTTTAATAGCACTCCTGGTTTAAAACATCTTCTTTAGTTAATGGTTTTGTGTATTTGAGCATTTGATTAAAATTTTGATCATAAACCTCTATTAATCTTGGTTGGGCTTTTAAAACACCTACTGATCCGCGGCTTTCATCGTGCCTGTGGGGCTTTTCAATATATAAATGACTATTATTGAATATCATGAAGTGTTTTGTGGGTCTTTTTGGTAAAATTAAGTATTTTACACTGGCATATTTGTCAAGTAGCGTGTAAATTTCCATTTTATCCTCACAAAAGACCTTTGGACCACCAATTATTGTGATTGAATCAAATTCATGGTTTGCAGCGTGTTTAATTATTTCTTGTGTACCTTCGCTGAATTCTCCTACAATAACCTTCAAATTTAATCCGCCAACAATTTTCTTTTTATTTCTAAGATTTTGCAAATCTTCTAAAAGATTGAATCTCCAAACTCTTCTCTTATACCTATCCGTACTATGGAATAGGATTATTTCCTTTCCATACTTCTCATTGTAATGGGGGTTGTGTCTGTAAATTAATTTAATTAAGACGATAACAATTAATGTGGATAAGCCAAGTAGGATTATTATTAAAATGAAATCAAATTGCATGATATCTCCGTTGGATAAATTTTATCTAATTTTAGTTTGAAGATCTGATATAAACCACATCTACAAACAATAAATATACTTTTTGTGTTCTTTTTTACACTTGAAGTGTATGTCTTATTATATATAAATTGATTCTAAAATGCAAAAAAGATGCAAATTTGAGTATAATATAGACAAGAGGACTTCGTATGCAATAGAGATTAATTTATGGGTACGGGATATTTTAAAACTATAATGCTTAATTTTTAAAAGAGGAGTTCATTTTGTTTTGTATAATAAAAGAAATAAATAAAAATTTATTTTTAGATTGAAAATCCATTATTTTGTGCAATCTTTCTGAATGGTTCTTCATTAGATATTTCCTCGTTAATATGTGCTAACAAACCAGGTATTCTACCAATTATAAACATACCACATCCAAAACGCCAGTTGAATTCCATATCTGATAATATTGCTGCATTTGCACCATCTATATTCATTTTAATTCCATTTTTAGCTGTCAAGATTTTTTCTATTTCAATTGCAAGTTCATAATGTATCCCATTACAATCATAAGTATCTGCAAGTTCTAGAAGTTTACGTGCCCTAGGATCTTCTGTGTGGTATCTATGTCCGAATCCCGGAACTTTCTTTCCTTTTTTTTTATGTTCTTCAACAATATATTTTGCTGCCTCGGAAGGTGATCTCTTGTATACTTCTGACACTTTAATTGCTTCTTGAAGATTTTTCATGGTTTTCTCTATAGCTCCTGCATGATTCTCCCCAAATGCTAGTATACCTCCGGC
>PLTK01000203.1 GCA_003164415.1 Methanobacterium sp.
AAATAGAATCCAATATTTTTGCTATCACTATATAGAGCTACCTATCAGATCTGAATATATCAATTAAAGGAACTGTTTTTTATAATTAGAACATCATATTCTATTGGTTACTTCTTAATTCCTAGAAATTCTATTATTTTTAATTATAACAAGATTTAAAGAAATAGATAAATAGTGGATTGTATTCATAAAATAATTTTTGATATTAGGGTAAAAATTATCACAAATGATGGACAATATTAATATGTGGGGTGATTATCTTTGAGTCAAATAGAATTTACACTAGAAAATTGGGAAAAATGTAAATGTGTGAAATGTCCTGTACAGGCAGAGAACCAGTGTTTCCTGGAAAAAAATGTAAAAACACATAAAACCATGTCTAAAATTAAAAAAACTGATATGGTGGAATCTCCAGAAATGTTTCCTGGAATGTACTGTGTAAACGGTCAAACCACATGCAGAAATTTAGATACTAAACAGATATGTCAATGTCATTCATGCCCATTATGGGTGGAATATGACTTACTCCATGGTAAACCTATGAGATACTATTGCAGAGACGGTGCAGCTAAATAAAAAAAATTTGATGAATTAATTGCAAAAATATGTTTTAAAAATTCCATTGCTTTTTTGATATTTCCAATTACAACTATCAATCACTATTATATGTAAAATAATATAAAATGAGTGTTCATATGTCTGTTGAATATTCATCCACTTTAATATCGTTTAATCATTCTTTTTGCTGATTATCCGACCAAAAAGTTCAGGTGTGTATTTTCTTTGCATTGCTATTAATATATGGGCATCTAATGCTTCTTCGAGCACTTTTAATGTTATAGATTCTTCATTATTTCTTATTCTTACTGATTGGGCTATGTGGGCTATGTCCCTCGCATGTGCAAAGGTTGGAGTTAATTGTTCACCCCCATCTGCTATGGGGATATACACTTCACGAAATCTTTCAAGGATGCTATCATCATACTTTTCATGGAGTTCGTCCAGATTCCTTTTAAAAACTTCAACAATTTCATCAGGGTTAGGTGGACCCAGTATGATATGCATAGGTGCACGTCTTAGATGTGCTTCGTCTACAATGTTAATCTCAAGGTTAGTTGAAAGTATGGGTATGAACTGTGTATGGACAATTACAGGGGATCCTTTTATGTAAATTACATCCCTCTTATTTTCCAATGGAACAATTAATCTGTTTAAAATAATGTTATGGTCTTCTTTCTGCCTTCCAAGATCATCAAGGAGTAAAATTCCTCCATTGGCCTTTATAATTGGAGATGTTTCATATACACCCTTATTAGGATTGAATAATGTTTCAAGCTTTTCTGATGTTAGTTCGGAACCAGTGAAAACAAATGGAGCTGCAACCTTAACCCACCGTGGATCTTCAGGTTGTTCTAAACTTTGTCTGTGAAAATCTGGGTCGTATAATTGAATAACACTTCCACTGAATTCTATATATTTTGGGATTAAAATTGGAGGCAGCATATTGGACATTTTACTGGTTAAAAAGGTTTTACCCGTTCCAGGACCTCCATAAATGAAAAATCCTGTACCTCCTATTGCTGAAGCAACCAGAGTTTTCTTACCATCTTCAATACCAACAATTTCCTTTAACGCATTTTCAATCACGGGTTTTGGAATTTTTAATGGAAATCTTCCCTTAAGCTGAGCACCCATAATAGTAAAATATTCATCATAGCTAACAGGACAAATTCCAATATAGGGATTCTCATTCATTATCTGCAAAGCCTTTTCACGACCAGACTTCCTTATGGTATACTCAACACTTGAAAAGAGGAATCCTCCCCCTGTTTGAGCACACATATCATCTTTTTCAAGTTTATGTAGAACTTCCTCTAAAATATCAACATGCAGACCGGTTATATCATGTAACTGAGTTACCTTGATGTTTCCATAGGTAGATATTATCTTTAAAACCAGATTTTTAATGAATGATTCCGAAATATCAATATCATCAAGATTTTTCGGCTGTTCAACCAAATTAAACATCTTCTGCATTCTATCATCATGATAATAATCACCTAAATTTCCCATAAACACTCCCCCATAGATAAACATAACATTACCAGATCTATTCGATTTAAATTTCTGTTTCCCAACCGATTTTTCAAAATTCCTTAGGATAATATTCTAAACTATTATAATTATCATTTACAATTGAATTCACGTCTATAAATAATTCCAGAAGTTTCTTGTGAAAATTTTCACAACCAGATAATGTAATAACAAATAAAATAAAATAAAAAATAATCCTTAATTTCATTAAATGTAAAATACGAACCTTAAAATATGGACATTATCGGGGTAAATAAAATGAAAGGATTAGTTGTATATGGAACACGTTACGGTACAGCAAAGGAAATTGCAGAAGAAATAGCCAAAACTTTGAAAAATGAAAATGTTGATGTTTCATTATTTAATGCTAAACAAATTATGGACCATAGTATATCAGCCTACGATCTCGTTGTTGTTGGTAGTGGTATTAAGATGGGCAAATGGACCAAGGAATCTAAAAATTTCCTTAAAAACAATCAGAATATCTTGTCAAACAAAAAAGTTGCATTGTTTGTATCTTGTGGAGCAGCCAACACCGAAAAATCAAGGGCAGAAGGACAGGAGAAATATTTAGATAATATTTCTAAGGAATATCTAACCAACGAACCAGTTGCAACAGGACTTTTTGGAGGTATTTACGATCCTAATGCCAACAATGGTCTCATGTTCAAATTTGTAAACAGATTCATAAAAAAAGAAATGGAAAAGGAAGGTAAGGATCCGAACCAGCGGGTAGATTACAGAAATTGGGATGAAATAAGAGCCTGGTCTAAAAATTTAACCAAATAATATTAAAAAAAATTATTTAGGTTAAAATGAAAGTTTTGTAATTCTATTCATGGCCTCTTCAGTATTTTCAAGGGTGTTAAATGCTGTTAAACGGAAGTAACCTTCACCACTAGGCCCAAATCCTACACCAGGTGTTCCTACAACATTCGCCTCTTTAAGAAGCAGATCAAAAAATGCCCATGAATCCATGTTTTCTGGTGTTTTAACCCATATGTAAGGTGAGTTAATTCCACCATAAACTTTTAAACCAATATTTTCCATGCTTTTTCTGACTATGCTTGCATTGTTAAGGTAATATGCAATATTTTCCTTGATTTCCTTCTGTCCTTCGGGAGTATATACTGCCATGGCAGCTCTCTGGACTGGATATGATACTCCGTTGAATTTGGTTGTTTGTCTTCTGTTCCATAATGAATTCAAGTCATGTGCTTTTCCATCTGCATCATATGCCATGATCTCCTTAGGTACAACAGCAAATGCACATCTTGTACCGGTGAACCCTGCATTTTTAGAGAAACTTCTAAATTCTATTGCAACTTCCTTTGCACCGTCAATTTCATAGATACTTCGTGGAATATCATCTTCTGTTATGTATGCTTCGTATGCTGCATCGAAG
>PLTK01000049.1:0-8636 GCA_003164415.1 Methanobacterium sp.
GTATAGCTATGGTGGTAAATGATATACTATGCGTTGGGGCAGAACCAATTGCAATGGTAGATTATCTTGCAGTTGAAAAACCAGATCCTGAAATAGCAGGACAAATAGGTGAAGGACTGAAAGAAGGATGTAGACAAGCTAAAGTTGCCATGATTGGTGGGGAAACAGCTAGTCTTCCCGAAATAATAAGCAATTTTGACCTTGCAGGCACGGGGATAGGTATAGTTGATGTTGACAACATAATCACCGGAGATAAAATTGTTGATGGCGATGTTCTGATAGGAATTGAAAGCAGTGGGATTCACAGTAACGGGCTAAGTCTTGCAAGGAAAGTTTTCTTTGATGATAATCAGTTTAAAGTAGAGGATAAACTCCAAGGATATCCTGAAATATCTATTGGAGAAGAACTTCTAAAACCGACATTTATATATGTAAATCCCATAGTTGAATTATTAAAAAGTGATTTAGAAGTTCATGGATTGGCCCATATTACTGGTGGAGGATTTACAAATCTTAAAAGGTTAAAAAAGGGTAGTGGATATATCATTGAAACACTTCCGGACCCTAAACCCATCTTCAAAGTGATGCACAAATTAGGTGTACCTCTGGAGGAGATGTACCGTGTTTTCAACATGGGCATAGGGTTTGTTGTGATTGTGAAATCTGAAGATGCAGAAAAGGCTATAGATATCATAAAAAAATATAATCTTGCTTTTGAAATTGGTACGGCAACAGATGATATTCTGGAGAAAGTTTCAATTAAAACTTTTAAAAAGGATGTTATCACTTTATAAATGATTAGAAGGTGCATTAATGAATATAACAGCAGAACAGGAAAGATTAATTGTAATAGGTATCCTGAAGAAAATGAATGTTTCAGATGATGATGCCAGCATTGTTGCAGACGTTACTGTGGATGCAGATCTAAAAGGATTTTCATCCCATGGAATTGGACGATTTCCACAGTATATAAAGGGATTGAAGGCTGGAACAATAGATCCTGATGGAGAAATAAGCATTGATAATGAAACAGTTTCAATGGCTCTCCTAGATGGAAATCATAAATTTGGACATGTTGTTACATACGCGGCCATGGAAATTGCAATTGAAAAGGCAAAAGAAACTGGGATGGGTGTTGTGGGTGTGCATAATTCCAACCACTTCGGTGTTGCCGGATACTACTCGGACATGGCAATAATGCAGGATATGGTGGGGATAGTTGTTGCAAACACAGAACCTGCAGTTGCCCCAATAGGTGGAAAAGAACCAATAATAGGTACAAATCCAATAGCTATAGGTATACCTTCAAACTCTCATTATGTATCCGTTGACATGGCAACATCGGCTTCAGCTAGAGGAAAACTGTTGGAAGCCAAACGTAAAGGTGAGAAAATACCTGAAAATGTTGCTCTTGATGTAGATGGAAATCCTACAATCGACCCTGAAGCTGCCCTTAAAGGCTCAATATTACCATTTGGAGCACATAAAGGTTACGCATTATCTTTTATGATTGAAATACTTGCAGGACCTCTTGTTAGGGCTGCTTTCGGTACACAAGTAACTGGAACCGCTAATCCCGAGGAAATGTGCACAAAGGGAGATCTTGTAATGGCATTAGATCCATCTAAGTTCTCTAATATTGAGACATTCAAGGGAGAGGTTGACGATTTCATATCAGAGGTTAAAAGTTCCGGTAATGTTTTCATTCCCGGTGATATGGAAGTTCGAAACATCAAGGATCGAAAGGAAAATGGTATTGCTATAGACGATCAACTAATGGAAGAAATCATAGAAATAGCCGACGAATTATCATTCGATCTCGGTGAGATCCTAGAATAATTAGGTTATAAAATTTTCTTTTATTATTAATTTTTCAGTTAACTTACAATTTTACTTTGAATCTTTTTTAAAATCACTACATATAAAAATCCAACATAACAATAGTTATAATAGGAGATAAAAAAAATTTCTTATTCAAGGCTTTTCAGAGGTGTGGGTATGAAAATAATAGTTTCAGATGGTATGGGTAACGATGAAGAAAAAGAAATAAATACAGATAGTATAAGTGGCAAAGAACTGTTAGAGAAACTTGATATTTCTTTGTTTGTAGCTATGATCATGAAAAATAACGAAATTGTGGGGGAAAATGAGATACTCACAAGTAAAGATAAAATAAAAATTTTAAACATGATTCATGGCGGATGAATAATTTAATTTTTATTATAAAATAAAAGTTCTATTTAAATTTTTATGGAATTATTTAGATTTTAATAACCTTCATTTTTTTTATTGAATAGTTGAGATTATAACCTTAAAGATGATATAGTAAGTTATTAAAAAGAATTGTTAAAATAGGTGTTTTACTTGGATGGTAGTCAAGCAGTTTACAATACACTTAAACAGTCGGAAATTAATTTTGTGGTTTCCTTACCCTGTGTTAATTTAGATAATATCATGAAAATGGTTGAGGCTGATGAAGATATAATTCATGTGCCTGTAACAAGGGAAGAAGAAGGATTTGGAATCTGTGCTGGAGCATTTATGGGCGGGAAAAAGCCTGCTATCCTCATGCAAAATTCTGGACTTGGTAACTCTGTTAATGCTCTTGCATCATTATTTGAGCTTTATAAACTTCCAGTATTGATGATCATAAGCCATAGAGGTACAGAAGGAGAATTTATGAGTGCACAAATACCAATGGGAAATGCAACACCCAAAGTTTTGGATGCTCTCCAAATACCGTATTTCAATCCTAAAACTCCTGATGAAGCCTTAAAATTAATCCCTAAAGCGTGGAAGATAGCTGAAAAAAATGGTACTCCTGTAGGTATCCTGTTGAGTATCAAATTCTGGTAGTGTTAAAATGGAAAGGATCGATACAATAAGAAAAATCTCAGATGAGTTGACCAATGAACTGGTTGTATGTAATATAGGATTTCCTTCAAGGGAACTTCACCATCTTAAGGATTCATCAACCCATTTTTATATGCTTGGTTCAATGGGACTTGCATCATCCATTGGTCTAGGTATTGCAATGTCCACCAAAAGAAAAGTTGTTATTTTCGATGGTGATGGATCTATACTAATGAATTTGGGAAGTCTAGTCACAATATTCAATCAAAACCCGGATAACCTGATATTAATAGTTTTAGACAATGAATGTTATGGTTCAACAGGTTCTCAATGTAGTTATGCTTCAACTGTTAATTTAGGTAGAGTGGCAGAAGCTGTTGGATTTAAAAATAATTTTTTCTTCGATGGTAATGAAAAGGAATTAAAGTTTAAAGAAGTTTTAAAGTCATGCGGACCCGTATTCGTTCATGTTAAAGTTAAGCCTGGAAATGCAAATGTTCCAGTCATTCCACTTGAAGCATTGGATATTAAAGATAGATTCATGGATGAAATAAAAAAAATAGAAACAAATATAGCATAATAAACGTAATATCAATAATATTTTTTTTCAAAAAAATTGTTATTATAAATTTATTTCTCGAATGTTTCGCTGACCTTTTTTAATGTTTTTTGGATTGTTACCATCTGCGGGCATAGTTTTTCACAGTCCCCACATTCAGTACAATTTGAAGCTCTTTCACCCTCTTTTAAGAGCATGTAGTAGTTCATTCTAGAATTTTTAACATCTTGAAACATGTATGCATGGTTAAGCTGTTCAAAGTTGGCTGGAATATTGATTCCCGAAGGGCATGGCATGCAGTATCCACACTGGGTACAATCAATCTCTTTTCTTCCTTTGTAAGTTAACCTAACCTCTTTAATTATCTCTTTTTCTGTGGAGGTTAACGTGTTGGTTAAACCTTGTTCAGCTATACCTAGATTTTCATCAAGATCTTCTAATGTGGTCATTCCACTTAACACAACATCAACTTCTTCTTGATCCCACAGATATCTTAAAGCCCATTCAACTGGACTCCTTTTAACATCTGCTTCGTTCCATATTTCTTGAACTTCTGGTGGAATTTTTTTAACAAGAGTCCCACCTCGAAGTGGTTCCATGATTACAAGACCTACACCTTGACTCGATGCATAACGTATACCTTCCTTTCCCGCCTGATAATTATCATCAACAAAGTTATATTGGACTTGACACATATCCCATTTATAAGAATCAATAACATCAAAAAAAAGTTCTATTTCCCCATGAAAAGAAAATCCGGTGTACTTAATCCTACCATCTTTAACTGCTTCGTCTAAAAATTCTAAAACTTCAAGTGATTCTAGATTTGACCAGTAGTCTTCCTTAACAGAATGTAAAAGATAAAAGTCAATTTGTTTAGTTTGAAGTCGTTCAAGCTGTTTTTCAAGATATTGATCCATATCTGTCCGTTTTTGAATTAACCACGATGGTAATTTGTCTGCAATAAAAACTTTCTCCCTGTAACCTCCTTTTAAGGCCTCTGCTATTACTGTTTCGCTCTGTCCGTTATGATACGAATAAGCCGTATCAAGATAATTAACTCCACTGTCAATGGCTTTTTGAATAAGCGAAACTGCGCTATCCTTATCCACTTTATTATATTGGCCTTTCATGATTGGAAGACGCATACACCCCAATCCTAATATGGATACTTTTTCTCCGGTGGATCCTAATTTACGATAGAGCATTTGTTTACCTCAAAAAATCTGTATAAATTTTAATACTAGGGAACTATAACTTAAAAAAAAAATTTAATTAACGTCTTCTTCTATCAAATTCATCGTACAGATCATCTAACTCCACACCCTTATAAACAAGGAGAAGTAGAGTATGAAAAATCAGATCGGCAGCCTCAGAAATAAGATTTTCATCATTTTTTGATGCAATTATCACTTCTGCTGATTCCTCTCCAATCTTTTCTAGAATCTTATCTTCAGCACTTTTATCACTGTCTTTCATGATCCTTGAGGTGTAAGAATCTATTGGTTGATCACGCCGACCCTCTAAAACAGTATAAACTTCCCGAATAACCGTTTCGTTACGCTTCACTTTCTAAACTCCTTTCTAAGACTGCTGGTAATGGCAATTAATGGGTGCTGTGCATCATCTATTATTTCTATATCTTTGAAAGTGAATATACCATTTTTATCGGCTGTTTTTTCAAGACCAAGACGTATATCCCTATCCAACTCAATTACATAGGAATCTATATCTTTACATCCAAGTTTACGTGCTGCAGCTGTTCTATGATGGCCATCCACTAATATAAATCTTTCTCCAGACTTTGCAATAATGGTTGGTTCAGCGAGTCCGCGTCTAATTTCGTATGTTCTTCCCTGAAGTTCGTCTGCATATATTTTATCTTGAGTTGGTCTAACCTTATCTATTGGAACTTTCATCCTCACAACCTTGGTATGGATTTCATAGAGCTGTTCAAGGGTTTTTTTGAAATATTCTACCTTCATTGGGGTTGATCTTTCGATGTGCGAACGTACAATATCTGTATTTGTTAATATTCCGACCAGTTTAGCATCTTTATTAATAACTGGTAGTCGTGATATTCCCATTCTAAACATCACCCTTGCAGCATCATTTATCGACATATCTTCTTCTGCTACTACAATATCAGTTGACATTATATCTTTAACAAGGGGTAACCATTCTTTAAGTAAAAGATCAAAGGCTGTAACCATTCCAATTACTTCACCATTTGTTCTAACAGGAAATCCATCGTGTCCTGTTCCCTTCATGATCAATATAACTTCCTCATTAGGAGTTTCTGGAGTTACTGTGATAACTTCTTTAGTCATGTAATCTTTTACAAGTGCTGAGCTCGTCATTAAAAATCTCCTATCATTTGGTATCACTTTTTCCACAATATTTTATTGTCATTTATTATTTTAACTACTCTATGAACTGGAATTTACGTACCTTCTTTTAATATTAAGAATCCCCTGTCCAATCTTTCAATGGAATTTCCATTGATTGTTTAATATTTTCAGGCGCTCCTCTGTGAATATATGTTATTTTAGTTTTGGTAATCTGCATATCAGGATGCCATAAAATCATGTTTATGATATTTCTTGCCATATAAAGTCCATTCTTACCATAATAAAGATATAAATTATTTAATAAATTATTTTGATATACCGAACTTATTAAATATATAGTTCAGCTTGTTAAAGAATTTTTTTAATGGGTTACCAGTAATTTGTATATTCATAATCTAAGTCTTTAGCTCAGATTCTAATAGCTTGTGAGTCTCACCAGGATCGGCCTTTCCCCGAGTTAATCTCATTACTTGACCTATTAAGAAGTTCATGGCATTTTTCTTTCCTTCATAGTAATCTGAAACTGCATCAGGGTTTTCTTTAATAGCTTGTTTTACTGCTTTGAGAACAATATTCTCATCAACTACACCTGTCAGCCCCATTTCTTCTGCGATCTGGCTGGGCATTTGATTGTTTTTAGGAAGTTTCTCCATGACCCTCTTGCCAGCTTTAGCCGTGATCTTCTTATCTTGAAGCATCTTAAGTAAGTCAACAATTTGTGCAGATGTTATTTCACTTTCCTTGAAGCTCATCTTATTATAATAAATTACCCTCTTGAGCTCATCCCTCATCCAAAGTGCGGCAAATTTTGGATCAATAGATTTTACAACCTCTTCAAAAGCATCAGCAAGCTCAAGTTCAGATGTAATGACTTTGGCATGGTCTTTATTTATCCCATATTCACGAACAAACCTATCAGTCTTTATATGAGATGGTTCAGGCATTTCTTCGCGTATTTTTTCAATTCTATCACTTTTCGTTAGCATTGGTGGAAGATCTGGATCTGGTATGTACCTGTAATCTTCAGCTTCTTCCTTAAGGCGCATGGGCACCGTGATCATCTGAGATTCTAGGAATGCCCTTGTTTCTTGTTTTATCGTAATTCCCCTTTTCAAAAGGTTTTTCTGCCTGATCATTTCAAATTGAAGTGCTTTGTAAGCACCTTTTATTGAATTTATATTCTTTATTTCGGCCCTTTTACCTCCTTCAATGGAGATGTTTACATCAGCCCTCATGGTACCCTCACCACGGGCACTTCCACTGTATTCTAATACCCTTATTAGTTCTCTTAAGAATTTCCTGGCTTCTTCTGGAGACTTCATATCGGGTTCTGTAACTATCTCAATTAATGGAATTCCAGACCTGTTAAAATCCACGATTCCTAGATCTGGTTTATATTGGCCTGGATCTTCTTCTATATGAACATCGTATATTCTAACCCCATTCAGTTCCCCCTGGTCTCCTATAGGTATCGATGTTCTCTGGTAACCCGAAGATAGATCGGGATAATCATAGTGTTTACGCTGGAAGTAAGTTACATCGGGAGATATCACACAACCCAACATCAATGCTATCTTAATAGCCCCATCCAGAGCCTTTTTATTTGGAGGGTAGGGTTTTGCACCAGGTTGATTCAAACATACAGGACATATGTTAGAATTAGCCTTAGCTTCCTTGTAATTGGTACGACAAGTACAGAATAGTTTGGAATCAGTTTCAAGCTGAACATGAATTTCCAGTCCGCATTTCATCTTAATAGTTATTCCTCCCAGTATAATGATATAAATTAAATATTTTTTAATGAAATATGTATAGTTTAGACTTGATCTTTAACTCTGAATGTTAATATAGAATCATACTGTAATTTGGTTTGTATCTATAAAATAATTTTTATTAAAATACCTAGTTAAAAATGGTTTTAGATCCTAAAATAAATTAACCTAGAATATGTACCCATGTTAATTACGATATTTTGCACGATTTACTGAATTTCTTTCAAATTTTTATTTGATACACTTATCAACATACCTTTTAATAAATGGTTCTAAATTTTTATCTGAAACATTACCCCTTTGCAATGCTTCAAGGTCTGTAAATGTGCCTTCAAGTTTTCTTCCAGACCATAATACCTCTTCTTCAACCCTTTTACCATATCTTGTTCCGAACATTTTAAATAATGGGAATTTTGTAAGTCCATTTGCACCGGCAAGTATTAAAGGACCAATATTAGCCAAATTATCAAGCCATGTTCCGGTTATTATCTCCAATGAAGGAAATTTGATTCTGGTAGCTGCTACAACCCCTGCATAGTACAAAGAAGCGGGTTGTGGTGAGTTTTCATAAATTGTATCTTTATGAGGATTCAATGAATAGAAAGTCACTCTATCAATTCCAACATCGTCAATGATATCCCATATATATTTAACATCTTCAGGAGTTTCCCCCAGACCAAGTATTATTGTGATAGATTTCTTAAATCCAAGAGAACCTGCTAATTCAAGCATCTCAATTATATCTTCTAATGATTTGCTAGGACAGATTTTCTGATGAAGTTCGGGATTTGCTACTTCAACAGCCCCTGTTATCCCGGCAATTTCATCCCCATACTCTTCGAGTTCCTTTGTAATCCCGAGGTTTAACCATACAGGTTTTCCAGTTATAGAGTAGATTCTCTGGGCAATATTTTTAACCTCATGAGTATCAAAAGAACCATAACCACCCGAAAGAAATTCTACATTCCATCCCATCCTTCGGGTTAATACTGCCTCAGCAAGCACAGATTCTATCTTTCTTCTGGCTTTATCCGGCTCTTTTATTTTAGATTTCTGTGCCGACATATAGCAGAATGCACAGTCTCCCTTGTCACACCACCA
>PLTK01000049.1:8664-8961 GCA_003164415.1 Methanobacterium sp.
TTTACCTTTTAATCTAAAAATAGTGTTAGCAATAAATTCATTTAATTATTGATATTTCATCAATATAAATTCTTAGGAAATTTATTATAAATTACAAAATAAACTTCACTAAATTTATGCTCTATAAAAAAAATTAATTAAATGATTCTTGAGAAAGTCTTTTTTTTAGAATTGTTATTTGAAGTTTTAAACAGATAGAAGGAATATCTTCCCTTGTATATCCACATAGCATGGTAATATTAGAATTTGTCACTCAATCTTAAATTATATTTCAATATAATTTATAAGGGGATTAGG
>PLTK01000211.1:0-7738 GCA_003164415.1 Methanobacterium sp.
TTTAGCAGGAGGAATATATCCCTTTAACATCAATGAAAGGCTTATAACAGTTACTGAACTTAATGCCATTGCAAATCCGGCATATTCTGGCCTGAACGTTATACCGAAAGGGTGGTACAGAATCCCAGCAGCAACCGGTATCAATATCACATTGTAAGCAAATGCCCAAAACAGATTCTGTTTTATACGGCCCATAACTTTCTTAGATATTTGAATCCCCGCAACAGAATCCATTAAATCGTCTTTGATAAGCACTATGTCACCGCTTTCAATAGCAATATCTGTACCGCTACCTATTGCTATTCCAACATCTGATTGTGCGAGTGCTGGTGCATCATTTATACCGTCTCCAACAAATGCAACAACCTCCCCCTCATCCTGTAAACGTTTAACCTCTTCAGATTTGTCTTGTGGAAGTACCTCAGAAATTATCCTTTCAATTCCAACTTGGGATGCAATTGCCTGTGCAGTTCTTGCGTTGTCTCCTGTGATCATGGCCACCTTGAGTCCCATTTGTTTAAGTCCACTTATTGCATCGACGGTACTATCTTTCAATGTATCTGCAACAGCAATTATACAAGATAATTTACCATCAATTCCCATTAAAATAACAGTTTTACCTTGATTTTCCAGTTGTAATATATTATCTTCTACTTGAATTGCAATCTCAATATTCTTGTCAGAAAACAGTAATCTATTACCAATTATAACTTTTCTTTCATTGACTGTGGCTTTTACACCCTTCCCACCAAAACTATTGAATTCACCTACATCTAAAAGATCTAACCCTTCTTTCTTAGCCTTTTGAACTATTGCATCTCCAAGTGGGTGTTCAGAACTTTTTTCAACACTTGCTGCATATCTCAGAATTTCGGTTTCTTCCATATCATATCCAACAATATCGGTAACTTCTGGTTTGCCCATGGTAAGTGTTCCTGTCTTATCAAAAAGTATGGTGGTTAATTTTTCAGAAATTTCTAATGCTTCCCCATTTTTAACCAGAATACCAAATTCCGCACCTCTCCCTATCCCCACTGTAACGGCTGTAGGTGTTGCAAGGCCAAGTGCACATGGGCAGGCCACAACAAGGATGGATATTAGAACAGTTACACCGAATAGTAACGTGCTTCCAAAAACAAAGTACCAGAGTATGAATGAAACAATTGCAATGGTAAGAATGGTTGGTATAAAATAGGTCACAGCTTTATCAGCTATCCTTTGTACAGGCGGTTTAGATCCTTGTGCAGATTCAACAAGACTAATAATCTGCGCCAATACCGTATCTTTTCCTATTCTAGCGGCTTTGAACTTTAAAGCACCATTTTTATTTATGGTTCCTCCAACAACATTTTTCCCCTTGTCTTTAAGTACGGGGATTGGTTCTCCGGTGATTGCGGATTCATCAACGTAACTCTCACCCGAAACAACTTCTCCGTCTGCTGGAATCTTCTCACCAGGTTTTACAATAACAATATCATTAATTTCAACATCTTCGATNNGCTGTCTCATAGAAGATAAACTGTGGTGTTAAAAATATACTGAACGTACCAAGAACACTTGAAACAAATGCAACTCCAATACCCATGGAGTACATTACATCCATATCAAGATTCTTGTTTTTAAGAGAACGATAGGCTGCGTTAAAGATTGGATAACTTACATAAATAAATGGAAGTATGGCTACTAAAAGTAGGAAGTACGGGGTGTAAATGGGTGTTGGTATATTGAATAACATGATTATCATAAGCGGAATTCCAAAACCAAATGCAACCAAAATTCTGTTCCTTTTACCATTTAGATCCTTTCTTCTAATTTCCTCTTCACGATCCGATGTTTCTTCACCTTCAACTCCAAGGTATTGATAACCAAGATCTACTATTGCATTTTTGAAATCAACAACACCCGTCATTTTAGGGTTGTACGTTACATATGCTTTTTCCGATGCTAAATTAACGTTTACTTGACTAACTCCGTCTATCTTAGTAAGTACGTCTTCAATAGCTTTAACACACATTGCACAGCTCATATCTCCAATTTTTATAACTAATTGGTCGTTTATGACTTCATAACCTGCATCTTCAACCGCTTCCTCTAATCGGGGCANNCTCATACCAGAAATTTTAATGTTAGCGTTTTTGGGTTTATCAACCATTTGAAAATCTCCTAAAATATTGAAATTTATATTTTGGACCTTAAATGAGATTTTTAACTATTTGTCCATCTTTAATTACAATTAATATATTATCTGGATTTCCAAGTGAATTTATATCTTTTAAAGGATTATTTTTGCTTATAATCAGATCTGCTAGCTTATTTTCTTCTAATGTGCCTATCTTATCTTCCCATCCTAGACTTTCTGCTGCCCTTTTGGTACCTGCAATAATAGCTTCCATTGGGTCCATCCCAATATCCACCAAATAACCCAGCTCCTCGAGGTTACGTCCGTGTGGTACAACCCCGGAATCTGTGCCCATCACAATTTTTATACCGGCATTGTAAGCTTTTTTCATGTTCTTTTCATGAGTCCCTTCAATTCGTATGGAATCGTCACGGCTCCATTCTGGGATAGTTGATGTTTCATCTAAAGCACGTTCTTTGTTAATTTTCATGGCTATCAATGTTGGAACTAGATATGTACCCTTGGATAACATAAGGCCTATACATTCATCATCTATAAAAGTGCCGTGTTCTATCGAGTTCATTCCGGCATTTACAGCATTTATTAATCCCTGTTTTCCATGTGCATGAGCAAATACTTGTAAATTCCGATATCCTGCCTCTTCAACAATGACATTTAATTCTTCTGGGGTGAATTGTGGATATTCGGGATGATCATTAGCACTTATAACTCCTCCGGTAACCATCACTTTAATAACCTCTGCACCGGCCCTCGCAATTTTTCTTACAGCTTTCCTAACTTCGTCTGGGCCATCGGCAATTCCATCTGGAAATCCTGGATACATTGGTTTGATGTCAAATCCGGAGTTAAGCATGAAATCAAAATGACCACCAGTAATGGATAGTGGTGCTACTGATATTTGCATTCGCGGCCCTGTTATAATTCCCTTTTCTACTGCTTGCTTAATACCCACATCTGCAAGACCCGCATCTCTTACAGTTGTAACTCCTGCATTAAGTGTGCGTTCCATACGTTCGATGGCTTTATAAAAATACAATGAAAGTGGATTGTATATGGTTTCCTCTCTTCCGAAGTCTTCAGTCATGAGATGTACATGGGCATCAATGAAACCCGGAAGTATGAAACCACCATTTGCATCTAAAGTATAAACATTGGTATCTGGAATTTTAATTGACTCTTCAGGTCCTACAGCTACTATAAGATTATCATCAATCAATACAGCAGCATTTTTTATTGGGGTTCCTCCAGTACCGTTTATGAGGGTTCCGTTATTAATTAAAATGTATGACATGTCCCACCATCCNNTTTGTTCAAATAAAATTATTGTATTATAAATTCTGATTTTTTTCATTAATGTAATTTTAATTAAATAGGAAGAAATTAAAATAAAATTAGTGATCTTAATGACTTTTAAAATTATTATAAAATAATTAGTAAAACAATACCTATCAAGATATATTATTATATTAAATACAAAGTGGATTTATTATCTTGTAATTAATAATGATCATTCTAATCTAGATTGAGAAGAAAAGGAGGATTTATATGGTTGACTGGGGAACTATTATACTTGGATTTATCCTTTCAATAATTTTTGCAGGCATATTTGCTATAATTATCCCTATCTGGGGTGGATTATTGGGGCTACTTTTAGCTGGAATGATTGTGGGATACATGGTAGGTGGGGATGCAATTAATGGTGCAATTAATGGGGCTCTTGCAGGAGTTTTTGGAGCAATCGTACTTTCATTACTCCTTTTAATAGCAGGAACATTAATATTGGGAATTATAGGTTTCGCTGCAGCTACTATTACTTCATTTATAATCTTGATAGGATTTGTAGGGGTCATGTTAATCATGGCGGTTGGGGGAGCTATAGGTTCAATAATAAAAGACGAACCAGAAGTGAGAGTTATAGAGTATAGGGGTTAATAATCCTATATTTAGCATTGTAACTTTTAGGAGTAAATTTAAAGTATTGGATAATCATAAATGATTGTAAAATTTGGTAGGAGAAAAATGATAGATAAAAAATCAATTATTATAGGATTAATAATATCGGTTGTACTAGTTGTATCTTTGGGGTATGTGGCAGTAGCAGGGCCATTTATAGGGGTTTTAGTAGGATCAATGATTGCATCGTACTTGGCTAACAACAAAAATCGGTTAAAAGTGGCTGAATCAGCACTTCACGGAATTATTGTTGGAATATTTACGGGTATAGTTCAGATTTTAATTCTATACGCCAAATCTGGATTTGAAGGAAGTATCGCAGGAATTTTAATAATTGGTGCAGGAGTAATAATTGGTGCTTATATTATTATTGGTGCACTTGGAGGTCTAGTTGGAACTTTACTCCAAGTTAAATTTGGAAAATCCTATAAAAGATCTGATATGGAATTAGAAGATCAACCTGAACAACAAAATTAATGGTGCAGATAGAATGACTGACTGGAAAGCTATCGGGATCGGAGCATTTGTAAATGCAGTTTTGACCATGGTATTCGCCCTTATCTTATTCCCCCTTTTTTTCTTAGGTCCGGTAATAGGCGGGTTCATGGCTACCTATCTATCACGAGAGAATATAGGTTTTATTGGTAATCCAACAGAAGGCGCTGCTGATGGTGCAGCAGCGGGAGTAATAGGTGGTCTTGTTATTGGATTAATTTTTATTTTAGGATTTGGTGCTTTAAGTGCAATTATAGGTTTGATATTTACACAGATTGGGGCTGTAGCAGGCACAATTACCCTGATCACAGGACTGTTCATCACCTTTGTCACAGTTATTATTGGTGGATTGTTTGGTGCTATAGGGGGAGTAATTGGACTTTCAGTAAGAGAAAAGGAGTCAGTTAGGATAGAATTCAATTAATTCTACCTATATTTTTAAAATATCCTAAATTTGAACATTTTTTTTAGTATTATATCCAAATAATCGCATTCTAGACTATTGAACTTTGTTTCAATATTTTTATAGAGCCAGCATCAGCATCAACGGCAACAATATCTCCATTGTGAACTAAATCTAAAATTTCTTCTTGAGGTCGGTCTACCATTGGAATTCCTGCCATTATTGCTCCTGTTGCTATTATTGGCTCTGCTTCAAGTGCCACAATAGCGAGGGGTGCAGTTTTATTTTTGGCCATTTGGTATAAGACGTACGAACCAACTGTTGATCCCTTTCCTGATGGTATGAACAGTACTTTACCCGATATATTCTTGTTATAAAGTTCATGTTTTGAATCTATAACAATACCATTTTCAGGATTAACTCCTCCAAGGAAACTTAATGGATCTTTTGTTAATATAACTTCACCTTCTGCGTAACCTTTGGATATTTTCCTGCATTTAATGATTTTTGATTCCATAGTTAACACTTTAATCTGTTGGTATAAAAATTTTTCATTTAAAAAATGATCGTATTTATATCTTCATAAAAACATTCAAAAAAAAATATGGGGAAGTTAAAACCTTTATTTAAGTCCTAACTGAATTCCGCCAATTCTAGGTGCTAGGTAGTTGTAGATCAAGGTTATAATTGCAACCATGATGAATACTCCCACAAAGGATACTACTATATTACCTACAAGGCTTCCAATCGCTATCCCAGCACTTCCGGCTATAATTCCATTTATAAGGCCGATAATCCCTTCTATAATTCCAAATATTAGGGCAACTGATGCAATAGCCAATGCTGCTGCAACAACTGGTATGGATGTTATCTCATGAGCGGTTCCAACTGATGCGAACATCAATCTAATTCCACCTACTTTAGGTATCATGAAATTGTAGAATATTGCTGCAAGAGCATGTCCAATGAATCCTAATACAAAGACAAATATTGGTAATCCTATTATTAACAAAATTGCAAGCACTACGCCTCCTGTACCTACAACTGATCCTGTAGGAAGAGTAGCTGGAGTTATATTTGTTGCATTAGCTGTTATATTTGATAAAATTGGAATTAATGTGCTTAATGCCGTTGTAAAAGGCACAATAATAGCTGCTAATACCAAACCTATTATGAATGCCCATATGGCCATAACACCTGCTATAATTAATGCAAATGGTACAACTGGGATATTTTTAACTTCGTCTCCTTCAAGTCCTAATTTTATACCTCCTAACCTTGGCACGAGCATATTATAAAAGAGTGCTGTTACGAACATGGTCATAACATAAAAAAAGAAGGTTGTAATTGGATAAAGGACTATTAGGGACAAACCTAGACTTGCTAATGCCAGTCCGGCTGTTGGAATAAATACTGCGGCTACTGCCAATGCAATCAATAGTAAAATTGCATATATGAGAGCTACAATAGCACCTATCGAAGATGTCATCAATGTGAAAGGCACTAGTTCGATAGATTTTATTTCTTTAATATCAACCATTTTTTCACCTCGTTATTATTAATACTCTATTTTATATTCCCCATCTATATTAATTTTTTTCGTTGGGTGTGTAATTCATGTATAAAATGATTATTAAATGAATTTAAACAGAATTTTGAAATTTTAGATTAAATAGGTTATTTAGAGTTTAAAAAGCATTAGATAAGCGTGAATTTTCTATGTTAAATTATAATATTAAATAAATGATAAAAAAATTAAGAATAATATACATATCAATTAATATCTAAAAATAGAAGTTTATACAAAAAATTAGGTTATATAAAATAATTTAATTTTTAGAACCAATCTTTTGATTCGGCCAACACATTATCGACCATCTGAACAGCAGATCCTATGTAGGTGTGAGGGTTCATAATCTCATCGATTTCTTCTGATGAAAGATATTTGGTTACCTCGGTGCTTAAAGATATAACTTCTTTTAAACCAATTCCTTTTTCGTTGGCATCTAATGCACATACTCTTACAAGTGCATATGCAGTTTGTCTTCCAACACCTTTTCTTGTTAGTTCAGCCATCACTCTTTCTGCCATTATTAATCCATGGCTTAGGTTGAGGTTTCTTTCGATATTTTCAGGCTTGAAAACCAGGTTTTTGAAGAGTTTCAGACTGAGTTTTATTATGTAATCGGTAAGCATACAAGATTCAGGAAGTATTATCCTTTCACAAGATGAGTTGGTCAGATCTCTTTCATGCCATAATGGGTTGTTTTGAAGTGCTGGTGCTACATATGCCCTTATAACCCTAGATATGCCACATATTCTTTCGGCAGTAATCGGGTTCATTTTATGGGGCATTGTACTTGAACCAACCTGTTTACGGGGGTCAAAGCTTTCACCCACCTCATCTAATTCTGTTCTTTGCAGATTTCTGATCTCTAACGCCATTTTTTCTAGGGTACTTGCTATGTTGGCAAGATCCATTATGAACTCTGCATGAGCATCCCTTTGAACAACTTGATTTGATATTAAAACCGGTTTAAGNNATCTAGTCTGTTAATTTGTCTGTGCAGTTCATCTGCCCAGATTGCAAATTTCATTCCGTAGGTTGTTGGAAGTGCGTGTTGTCCGTGTGTTCTTCCAATACAGACATTATTTTTATTTTTATCTGCAAGTTCCAGTATAACTTTTAGGAGCTCTGTTAATCTTCCTTTCAATACTTTAATTGATTCTTTGAATAATAATGATTG
>PLTK01000211.1:7744-13895 GCA_003164415.1 Methanobacterium sp.
GCTTCAATTTCAGATACCCTTTTTGATGTTACAAATTTTATGCTTGCTTTTGATTTAATTTCAGCTGCAGCATCCTTTGGGATTATATCCAGTTGAGCTTCTGCTTCTGAAAGTGCGGCTTCAACATCAAGCATTTTTTGAAGTTTATTATCTGTTTCCCAGATATTCCTCATTTCTTCTGTTCCGTATCTGTACTCTATTGGGTGGATAGCCATGTTAATACTCCTTAAAATATTCATAAAATATATAAAAAAATATTATATTAAAAAATATGAGATTTTTATCTATTAAAAATTAATAATTTTAGAAGAACTTATCCTGAATAAGTATACCGTAGTGCTACACAGAAGATTGCAAGAACAGCAGTCATAATAACTACCTGTTCAGGTGTAAGTTTAGGTCCTTTTGTTTCTTCTTCAAAGTACCTTACTAATCCGGCACCGCTTGGAGGTAGTACTTGTTTATCCTTTTTTGCCATTATAAATCACCGCTTTAAAGATTAATTTGAAAATTTATTAGTGTCCTATTAATATTACTATGTTTGAATCGTATTGATTTTAAACTTTATATCATTACTGGTTTTTATACTTTTAACATTATCCTAATACCATTTTTTTAAATGTCAATGGTTATGTAATCCTATATAAAATAAGTGGGTTTAAAAGATGTTCGAGGGGATTTTCACATAAAGGGATAACTAAATAAATGGCTACGTGTTTTAAAGCTCAAATAGGGAAAATTTAAAATTTTTTAAAGATTTAACAAGTTTTTTTGAATAATAATGTATCATAATTCATTATATACTATTTAATGGTGTTATATCATTTAAATCTGGTCTAAATTAATGTTAAAGGTTTTAAGCAAAGCTTAAATGTTGTTTTGTTCATAGGATAATACAGTGAATTAATCTTAGATAGAGAATTAATTAAATATTCAAGATAATTTTTATTAACCATATTATAATTCATTCAAATTCAAATAATAAAGGGAAAAGGGAATAATTATGGGATATTTCGAGGTTTTGGAAGAAGAAACATTGAAGCTGTATGAAATAGCAAAACAAGCAAGACTTAAGGGTCATGATATCGAGCTTGAACCCGAAATACCTCTTGCAAAGGATCTTGCAGAGCGTGTAGAAGGACTTGTTGGGCCTAAAGGGGTTGCAGCTAGGATAAAGGAATTAGAAGATGATATTTCTCGTGAAGAAGTTGCATTCCAAATTGCTAAAGAAATAGTAACTAAAACTGACGTTGAAGGTAAGGATGACAGTTTAGAGGTCAGGGAACAGAAGTCTGACCAGGCAATAAGAACAGCACTGGCAATTCTAACAGAGGGTGTTGTGGCTGCACCCCTAGAGGGGATTGCTAAAATCAAAATTAAGAGAAATTTTGATAGTGGATGGTACCTTGCAGTATACTTTGCTGGACCTATTAGAAGTGCAGGTGGAACTGCATCCGCTCTTGCAGTATTGATTGGTGATTATATAAGAATTTCGTTAGGTCTTGATAAATACAAACCAATAGATACCGAGATAGAAAGGTACGTCGAAGAAGTGGAATTGTATGAATCGGAGGTAACCAACCTTCAATACTCACCAAAACCCGACGAAGTAAGAATTGCAGCCAAAAATATTCCTGTAGAAGTTACTGGTGAACCAACAGATAAAATTGAATGTTCACATCGTGATTTAGAACGTGTTGAGACCAATAACATCAGGGGTGGTGCTTTACTTGCTATTGCAGAGGGAGTTATACAAAAAGCTCCAAAGGTACTTAAATATGCAAAAAAATTGAAGATTGATGGATGGGAATGGTTAGCAGACTTTTCAAAGCCTTCAGATTCAAAAAATGATGATGATACTCAGAAAGTTGATGATAAGTATATGAGGGATATAATTGGTGGCAGACCGGTACTAGCTTATCCGCAAGCTAAGGGCGGTTTCAGATTAAGATATGGGAGATCTAGAAATGCTGGACTTGCGGCCATGGGAATACACCCTGCAACTATGGAAATAGTTGAATTTCTGGCTGTTGGTACTCAAATGAAGATAGAGAGACCTGGAAAGGGTAACTGTGTAGTCCCTGTAGATAGTATAGAAGGCCCAATCGTTAAGATGAAAGATGGTAGCGTCATTAAAGTGGAATCAGAAGCACAGGGAAGAAAAATTAAACATCAGGTGGATGAAATCATCTTTTTAGGTGATATGTTGGTTGCATTTGGTGAATTTTTGAGAAATAATCATGTTTTACTCCCAGCTGGATGGTGCGAAGAATGGTGGGTGCAGACCATTGAAAAGTCAGATAATTACTCTGTAGGGGATATGGATCTTCAAAGATTAAAAACCGATAAAATAAGCTCTAGAACTGCATTTGAATTATCAAAGAAGTATGGAGTACCATTACATCCAAATTACACCTACTTCTATCATGATGTCACTAGACAGGATATAAACCAGCTTGTGATATTTTTAAACGAAAATTTTGGAGATAAAGATATTGAAATGGATGTAAATGATGGTAGGGGAACTCCCTCACTATCCGATGGCAATAAGTCGGATGATGATCCTTCATCAGGATTAACGGTTAAAATAGGTCCTGAAAAAAGAATCTTAGAAGTTTTGGGAATTCCACACATTGTAAAGGATGGAAACATGATCATTGCCCATGATCATGCATATGCTCTTTTAAAAACTCTGACCCAACCACTTAAATTTGATGATGATGCAACGACTTTAGAAGCAATTAACCAAGTTTCACCAGTTAAGATCATGGCAAAGGCACCAACATATCTTGGTGCAAGGGTTGGAAGACCTGAAAAAACAAAGGAAAGAAAGATGAAACCTGCACCGCATTCCCTTTTTCCCATAGGTACCAATGGTGGTAACAGGCGTAATATAGTTGATGCTGCAAAGAAGGGAACTATAAGTGTGGATATTGCTAGGTGTAAATGTACTGAGTGCGGTGTAGGTTCAATGCAAGCATTATGCCCTGTGTGTGGTGCAAGGACAGTACCTACTAGTTCCGGTAAAAAACGGATTAATTTGGCTAGTTTATTAAAAAAGGCATATGCTAATATTGGTATTAGAAAGATGGATGAAATTAAAGGGGTTATTGGAATGATCTCTGAAGATAAATTTCCCGAACCTCTTGAGAAGGGAATACTCCGTTCTAAAAATGGTGTTTTCACCTTTAAAGATGCCACAATTAGGCATGATTCAACTAATCTTCCCTTGACACATTTTATACCCCGTGAAATAGGGGTTACTCATCAACAACTCAAAGAGCTCGGTTATACCAATGATATTCATGGTGATGAAATCACCGATAATGAGCAAATGGTTGAGATTAAAATTCAGGATGTAGTTATATCTGAAAATTGTGCAGAATATCTTATGAGGGTGTCACATTTTGTTGATGATCTTTTAGAGGATTTCTATGGCCTAGAAAGATTTTATAATGTGGTTACTAAGGAAGAGCTTATTGGGCAGCTGATTGTTGGACTAGCACCGCACACATCTGCAGGAGTTCTTGGGAGAATTGTTGGATTTACTAAAGCTGCATGCTGTTATGCTCATCCATACTTCCATTCGGCCAAAAGAAGGAACTGTGATAGTGATGAAGATTCTATAATGCTATTATTGGACGCATTATTGAATTTTTCCAAGGTATATCTACCAAGTACTAGGGGTGGTAGAATGGATGCTCCTTTGGTTTTATCTTCAAGGATTGATCCAGAAGAGATCGATGACGAATCTCATAATATAGATGCCATGAAAGTAATTCCACTAGAACTCTACGAAAAAACCCTGGAATTAGCAAAACCATCAGATGTGCTAGAACTTGTTGATAATGTAAAAACTAGATTGGGTACTGAGGATCAGTATCAAGGTCTTATCTTCTCCCATGACACCTCGAGTATCCACAGTGGACCGAAACTTTGCCTTTACAAGATGCTCGGTACCATGAAAGAAAAAGTAGATGGTCAAATAAAAATTGCAGAGATGATAAGGGCTGTTGACCAGAAAGGAGTTGTTGAAGGTGTTTTGATGTCGCATTTCCTACCGGATATGGCGGGTAACAGCAGAGCATTTTCAAGACAGAAGGTAAGATGCACTAAATGCAACAAGAAATACAGGAGAATACCACTTTCAGGTGATTGTGTATGTGGGAGTAACCTTATACTCAGCATTTCAAAGGGTTCGGTTGTCAAGTACCTAGAAATCTCTAAAGATTTATCTCAAAGGTATCCCATAGATAACTATCTTGTTCAACGGATAGAACTAATTGAATCTGGTATTAACTCGTTATTTGAAAGTGACAAGTCAAAACAGAGTTCTTTGGATGTATTCCTATGATAGGTATTAGGGAGTGATAATAATTTATTCGTATAATACCAAACATTTTAATATGTGTAGGGTCAACTGTTATCAAGAACAATGATTAGCAAATCCCAGAACAACTTTTTCGATGAGGATTTCAAACTTGTTAACTAACTGCAGCAAGACTGTTCAAAAAAAAAGAATATTTTAAAAGATATAAAAATTAATATAAAATACAGGTGTTGCCAATGAAGGAGGATATTGAAATGGAAGAACGGATTATCGCTGCTCTTCCAACAAAGGCACAGACATGTGTCATAAAAAATAACGGGATATATGAAAGGTTCTCAAACGAGAAAATTGTTAAATCATGTCTTATGGTGGGTTCACCACTATGGGCTGCAGAGAAAATATCATCGTACGTTGCAAAGGCGGCTTATGACGGTATATCAACAGCAGAAATAAGAATGTTGGTATATGACTGCTTGACAAGAGTAGACCGGAAAGTTGCCGACAAGTATCTGTCCTCTAATAATCTTAGGGTCAGAACTTCCAGGGATACAATAGAAACCTTCGATCAAAGGAAAATAGAGAAAACCCTGATCGTGGAAACTGATGCATCTGGTGAACTAGCTCGAAGAATAGCTACTGAGACGTGGAAAGAGCTTAAAAAACTTGATGTAGAATATTTAACAGCTCCAATGATACGGGAGATAGTTAACACAAAACTGGTTGAACACGGTCTGGAAACACTCCGTAAAAGATATACCAGGTTGGGTATACCAGTTTATAACATAACCAACCTCATAAGAAATGGATCACGTGATAATGCGAACATGATCCACAACCCTGAGACTGTGCATAAATATGTTGCTGATGAAGCATTGAAACAATATGCTTTACTGAGGATTCTTCCAAATGAACTTGCAGATGCTCATTTAGGGGGAGATATCCATATACATGACCTAGAATTTTTTGCTGGTAGACCATTAAACTGTTTGCAGCATGATCTACGTCTTTTCATAAAACATGGTCTAAAGGTGGATGGTACCGGAGATCATACATCTGTAGCAGGACCTCCAAATCATATTGAAACCCTTATGAACCATTCTGGAGAGATAATGTTGGCTGCCCAGCAGAACATGAGTGGTGGCCAATCAATGAGTCTTTGGAATGTTTTTGTGGCCCCATTTGCTGCAGGATTATCGTATGAAAAGGTTAAACAGTCGGTGCAGATGTTCATATATAACTTGAACATGGCGTACGCTGCTAGGGGGTCACAGGTTCCATTTACATCAATAAACCTCGAATTTACAGTTCCAAAATTTCTTGAAGATGTACCTGCATATGGTCCAAAGGGCAAACTTGCAGGGGTTTATGGGGATTTCGAGGACGAAACTAGAATTTTACAGCGTGCTTTTACAGAAACCTTGCTTGATGGTGATTCCGATGGTAAACCTCATCTCTTCCCAAACACAATCTATGCTTTAAGAAAAGAAATGATGAATGCTGAATTTGAAGAGGATGTTAGACGTGTACATGAGCTATCAGCCAAATATGGTTCATCTTACTTTGTTAACATGCTCCCAAGTTACAGGGGAGATATGGCTAACTATATGGGGTGCAGAACATCACTCAACGACAACTGGACAGGTGACTGGGAACAAGATTGTTTCAGGACAGGAAACCTTGCATATGTCACACTTAACCTTCCAAGAATAGCATATAACTCAAGGGATGACAACGATATCTTTGACTATCTTGATACTAATATGCACCTTGGAGAAGAAGTTTTAATGCTTCGAAGAGAACAGGCTATGAATTGTCTGGACA
>PLTK01000029.1:0-419 GCA_003164415.1 Methanobacterium sp.
ATTATATTTTTAACAGCTTCTTTATCCACATCAAATACTGGAGGTTCTGGATATTCACGAGCTTTTATAATTGTATAATCGTATAATGCTTTCATACTTACAACAGCTGCCTTTGGATATAAATAATTTGGAACCTTAGCTTCATTTAAGACTACTTCTGCCTCTTCACAACGTGTTCCTCCAAAGAAACTGAATAAAACGGGTTTATCGCAAGATTTAGCATGTGTAATTGCAACTTTGGCTGTTCCCTCAGGATCGGTTACTGATTGTGGTGTTACTAAATATATTACACCATCCACATTAGGATCCTGTAAAACAGTGTCTAATGCAAATCCAAATCTTTCAGGACTTGCATCTCCTAATACATCAACCGGGTTATTAACATTTGCTGTGTCGGGTAAAAATTCACTTAATTTTGC
>PLTK01000029.1:510-2622 GCA_003164415.1 Methanobacterium sp.
GTACCTGTATGGGATGAAATAGCTTCAGATCCTTTAGCTGTGGTACCTGATTTAATAATCACTACTGGTTTTTTCTTTGAAGCTAATTTACTGGCTTCCATAAATGCCCGACCATCAACTATACCTTCAAGATATCCTGTTATAACACCGGTGTTATCGTCATCCATGAAGTTTGTTAGACAATCTGTTTCGTTTATTCCTGCTTTGTTTCCAAGGCTCACAATTCTTGAAAATCCGATATTCTTTTTATCAGCATAGTCGAGTATAGCAGCAAAGATTGCACCAGATTGTGTCATGAANNGGACCTACTAGTTTAATATCAAATTCTTTGCATATGTCCACTAGCTGCTTTTCAAGTTCAGCTCCAACTTCATCGGTTTCTTTAAATCCTGCGGAAATGACTACAAGATTTTTTGTTCCAGTTTCTCCAACTTCTCTTACTGCTGCAGGTACAAATGGGGATGGTATGACTACAACTGCAAGATCTACAGGGCCATAATCTTTTATTGATTTATAAGCTTGGATTCCAAGTACTTCTTCTCGATGATTATTGATTGGTACAATTTTTCCTTTGTAATAATTCAAAAGAGATATCATTAAATCGTTTCCAATTTTACCTTTTGTCTCAGATGCACCTATTATTGCCACTGATTTTGCATTGAACATATGATTAAGCATTTTCATATCACCTATTCTATTTAAGATTTTCAATTTTTACAGGAATATTTTAAGATTTACTTCATGGAGCTCTAAATAAATCAATTAGAGTTCTCCTAAACTATTTTTTATAATATATTCTAATTAAATTATTATCATAGATATAGATTTGCAATGTTAAATCATTATAAATCAACTATATTATTTCTTAATTTTAATTTAAATGTTTTCATTTAACATTACATTTTCTAAGAAAATCGTACGTGTATGGATAGATTCCAATCCAATAATCAAATAATTTATACCTATTTCATACAATTAAATGAACATTTCTAAATTTTATAGTACGATATAATCCAAATAAAAAATAAGTTAAACAGTATTTATTAAAAACAATCAATAATTTTTATTAAAAATATGAAATATTTATTCGTATAATACTGCTGTTCCAGTTGCTGTTACAATAAATGCATTGCCCTGAAATCCACCAATAGAAACATAATCGATCAACACTTCAATTACAGTATTTGCTCCTAAATCTTTAGCAGTTTGGAGCATTCGAGATAATGCTACTTTTTTAGCTTCTCCTAGATAAATGTCCTCTATTTGTGTGGGTTCGATGATGTTTGTGAGTTTTGTAATTAAGTTCTTGGCTTCTTTTTCTTCTGCAATAGCTTCACCGGTTACTAAACCTATATTTGTCTTAATCGTGCCAACCGGTGTGTTAGGTACAGATACGAGTGGTATTTTTAGGGAGTCAAGGAATACTTCATCAACAGACGGCCCATAAACTTCCCTATCTTCCACAACTTCCTTTGGTTTTCCCTGGATTTTAGTTGGTAGATAAACTAAAAATCCTATAATCTTTTTGAGTATACTAACACCAACAACGAAGAGGAGATAATTCATAAATATTGGGAATGCAGCTTGTATTGTAAGTACAATCGCTATTAAGGTTATTAAATTGAATGTAGTTGGATTGTTTGTTATATAACCCAGTAAGAACCAACCCCAAATGTTGATTAGAATAAAGGTTAAAAGGGCACTGATAGCACCTGTACTTTTACCATATTTTTCACGGGCGATAACTGTTTCAACGAATCCAGCCGCTAATGGAGACAATATATACATGATATTGAATCCAAATATAACTAAATTAAATTTAATACATATAAAAGCAGAGAATACTCCCACTAAAATTCCTAGGGTAATAGCAATAATTCCCCAACGTTTGTCTACAAAAGTTTCTTTTACAGAAGCCAAATATGTCACCTTCTAATTATATTTTATTTTATAATATTAATCACTGTATGATACTGCTGTTCCAAATATAGTGACCATTATGGTGTTTCCCATAGTACCGCCAAGATTATGATACGATACACGAGTTGCAATGATTGCATTAGCACCCTTCTTTTCTGCTTTTTCTTCCATACTCTTTTGAGCCAATTCCCG
>PLTK01000029.1:2666-5703 GCA_003164415.1 Methanobacterium sp.
CCTTCAATGGTAGGTGTGGTTAAAATTAACATATCCAACCTCCTTGTTTTGAACTGCATATAATCTATATGAATTACTTACTATTTGATTTAATGGTATTTTAGTTTAATGATCACCTTAATATTACTCTCCCATTAAATCAATGAAATTTAAACTTTACAAATAATATATTAATTGATATATAAGAATATTGGCAGAATCTGCTCGTTGAATCGATTTTTTGCTTTATTATTATAGTTTTAAGAATATTATCCATCCTCATTTATATTAATGAATAGTTTTTTTTGATGGTAATTATTTTCAATAACATGCAACATAATATTATGTAGAGGTGATCTCATGGAAATTAGTGCAAGAAATGTTTTTGAAGGTGAAATAGAGAGTATAAAGGTAGGCGCTGTTATGGCCAATTTTAAAATAAAAATTGAATCTCCACAACTCATAACAGCAATAATAACCTAAGAATCTGTTGAAAAACTTAACCTNNTTTAGATATTAATTTTAAATAAGGGTCAATATTTTTAGAGTAATCGATTGAAATTTTCTTATTTTTTAGTTATATTTCAATAGATTAGAAATCTATTAAAAAAAAACTTTGTTGGTTATGGTTGTCTGATTTATTCCGGTATATTTGGTTAATTTTAAAAAAAATAGTCTTAAAAAAAGGGGATTAAGTGAAATAAATGAAGAAACTTCGAAAAGTTATCGAAATTATTGATCCAGTATATGTGATGGAAGGTGCTGGTGTTAGATTAAAGAGGAGTATAGCAACACAAAAATTAGATTATCTCGATCCATTCCTACTCTTTGACCACTTTGGTTCCGATGATCCTGAAGATTATATACTGGGTTTTCCAATGCATCCACACAGAGGAATTGAAACTGTGACCTATCTGTTAGATGGTGTGGTTAACCATAAGGATAGTATGGGAAACTCGGGTATATTAGAAGGGGATGATGTACAGTGGATGACTTCGGGTAGTGGTATTATACACGAGGAAATGCCAAGACCATACAATGGGAAGATGGAAGGATTTCAACTTTGGGTAAATTTACCAGCCAAAATTAAGATGACAACACCACGTTACCAGGAAATTAAATCATCCAAAATACCAGAAATTAAATCTGAAGATGGTACGATTGTAAAGATAATCGCAGGAGAAATGAGAGGAGTTAAAGGTGCTGTAACCGATATATTTGCAGATCCAATATATTTAGATGT
Organism: Methanobacterium sp.; assembly: GCA_003164415.1. GTDB lineage: Archaea > Methanobacteriota > Methanobacteria > Methanobacteriales > Methanobacteriaceae > Methanobacterium_B. The sequence goes on from PLTK01000029.1 coordinate 3,889, forward strand.
TAATATTCCGGCTGGTTCCTCATTTGAACAACCTATCAAACCAGGGCACACAGTATTTGCCTATGTTTTTCAAGGGGAAGGAACATTTGAAGATTTAGATCACAAATCTCAAGAACAAGAAATAATTATACAAGCAACTAAACTAGCAATATTTGGTGATGGAGATTATATTAAAGCTAAATCAAAGGATACCCCATTCAGATTCTTATTAATATCTGGAAAACCTCTTAATGAACCAATAGTCCGATATGGGCCATTTGTTATGAACACCTCAGATGAAATAGAACAAGCCTTAAAAGACCTTCAAAACAATGAATTTGTTAAATAAACCATTCAATACAAATCTTTTTAAATAAATGAATGGGAGGAGAAAACATGAGTAAATATGGTGCACTACAGTTACAATGAAATGGTTCCTCCAAAGAAATAGTTTAAACCTCTACAAAATTTTAGTTTAAATTTGCTAAATTATTAATTATTTTTTTAGATAATTTGCCAGTGCAATTGATACAATGCTAGTGTATGCTTTAAGGAGATGTTTCTGTTCATTAGTAATATTAGATTTGTAGGGTGCAACAGCTAAAACTCCTAATTTTGATTTTTGGGTACTTAATGGAAGATAATACCATTTTGATGAGGATAATGTATCTGTACTATATCCTGCAGGTTTTTCATGTTCAAAAACCCAATTGGCTAAACCTAGATCGCCATCATCAAAGAGTACATTGTTGCCCTTACGTGATGCAATTTTAAGATGATTATTGGCATTAGCTGGTAAGATTATTACAACATCATAATTGAACAAATCCTCTATATAACTAGTAATTCGCATTAAAAAATCATCTAAGTTTTGAGAAACTAATAAGTCACGACTAAAATCATATAATGATGCTATAAACTCCTCTCGTTGTCTTGTATTTTGTACTTGTTTCTTTACTGTGTCTGCAAGGAAACTGGTGATTACACCAACAATGAATAGTACAATAAAAGTTGGTATGAAACGGATATCATCTACACTAAATGTGAAGAAGGGTGGAACAAAGAAGAAGTCAAAGAATGCCACTGCCAGTAAAGATGCCATAATACCTCCCTTTCGTCCAGCAACTAAACCACTGAAAACGATAGGTATTATAAATATCATTGGAATATTAATCGCTTCTAAGAATGGCCTTAAAAAGAAGCAAATAATCGATGTTATCACTATGCTTAATAAACTTATTGTAAATGGTCTTAAATAACTTTTTAAATCTAAATAGTTTTGTTTGTCAATTTTTGGGATTTGTTCATCTTCTTTCCGACCATTTCCTCCTTCGATCACTAGAACTTGGATGGGGCTTCCTTTATGGATAATTTCATTTACAACTGATCCTCTTATCCATGCTTCGATACGTGATCGTTCTGAATGTCCTATTACAATTAAACTGATATTTTTTGATTTTGCAAATGAAACAATTTCTTCAGCTATATTAATACCTGTTAATCTAAAAACTTTACCCCCTAATTCTTCAGCAAGTTTAAGATTATTTTCAAGCTGTAAACTTTCTTTGTTACCCTTATTGAATTTGTAAGTTGGTTCCACATATACTGCAAGCCATTCAGCATTAAAATTAGTAGCATATCTATGAGCCAATCTTATCATGTTTTCAGAAGATGACCTTGAATTTATACATACCATAACCTTAGAACTTGCATCCCATGGACCAGAAACACCTTCCTTCTCAAGCCGCTTGTTCATATTGGTATCTAACAATCTTGTAGCATATCTAAGACCCAACTCTCTAAGTGCTACTAAATTTCTTTCTTTAAAGAATTTTA
>PLTK01000086.1 GCA_003164415.1 Methanobacterium sp.
TTTATTTTTAAAGTTATTCTATTTGCACGATATTAATAGAATCTAAATAAAATTTATCTAAATAACATATTAAACTTGAATAAAAAAACTCAATTTTTCATTGCTTTCTCTTTATTTAATTTTCCTTCAAATAACACTTGGGGTAAAATATTAATTTATACTTCTTATTTTATACTATATTATATATTTATTAATAAGATTCATTAAAATTATCTCAAATTTGAAGTACAAAGAATTCTTAATTAATTTTTATTAATTAAAAAAACAATAATAAATGTGTAAAGATAAAAATTAGAAACCCTTAATATCCGTGGTAAAAAATGCAAGAAGAAACAATTAATATTCCAAGAAGAGATCAGGAAAAAACTGCCGGATCAATATCTAGTTTTATTGATGAAAAAGTGAAGGAATCCCAAACATCAGGGGTTGTTATTGGCCTTAGTGGTGGATTGGACTCGTCAACAACTGCATATCTCTGTGCTAAAACTATTAAAAGTGATAAGATATTAGGAATTATAATGCCCACTGTCACAACACCTTCAAAGGATATTGAAGATGCAATAATCGTTGCAGAGGCTCTTGGAATTGAATATGAAATAATTCATGTTGATGATCTGATTGCTCCATTCACCGATCTTTGCATACATACGAAGGATAAAGGGTTAGATCATAGGGATATTGCAAATGCAAATCTTAAAGCCCGTATAAGGATGATGATATTATATTACCATGCTAATGATCTTAATCGCCTTGTTGTGGGTACTGGAAATAGAACAGAACTTTTAGTAGGTTATTTCACCAAATACGGCGATGGTGGTGTTGATATATTACCAATTGGCGATCTTTATAAGACCGAGGTTAGGCTATTGGCGTCACAAATAGGAGTGCCGGTAGAAATAATTAAAAAGCCTCCAACAGCGGGATTATGGGCAGGCCAAACAGACGAAGAAGAATTGGGCATAAAGTATGAGGTTTTAGATAGGATATTATATTTAATGGTCGATAAAAATTTGGATGATAATGAAATAGCACAAAAACTTGAAATACCCCTTAATGAGGTTTTGAGGATAAAAATAAGGATAAATAATTCTCAGCACAAGTTAGAACCAGCACAATCTCCAGGATTACTTGAATAATTGTATTATTTATCCAATTATGGTGAGTGTTATAAATGTTTTCTATAGTTTATATAACAACTTCGGGAATATTAGAATCTAAAAAAATAGCTAAAAAACTTTTGGAAGATAAATTATCATGTTGTGTTAATATAATTCCCTCTGTAGAATCGATGTATTTGTGGAATGGCAAAATTGAGGAAGATTCAGAGTCTATAATGGTTGTTAAAACTATATCTATACTTGTTGAAGAAGTTATTAAGACGGTTGAACATGTTCACAGTTATGAAACTCCTTGTATACTTGAAATAACTGTGAATGATGGATCAAATAATTATTTAAAATGGATGGAAACAGAATTACTCTAATAAAAGGGTTAATATCAACTAAAAGATAATAGCGACAATCAAAAGATGATTTTTGATTGTTTTTTAAAAAAAATATTCTAAATTTGTCAAGAAAATATTTAGTTAAACTAAAAAATTATTTAATTTTATTCTGGGGTGATCATTTGACGGACATTAAAGTTGAAGAGAAATGGCAGAGAAAATGGCAGGAATCGAATATATTCCAGTCGGATCCAAACAATAAAAAGAAAATATTTGTGACAGTTGCATATCCATATCCTAGCGGTGCAATGCATATTGGACATGGAAGAACGTACACCGTTCCGGATGTATATGCCCGTTTTAAAAGAATGCAGGGCTATAATGTTCTGTTCCCCATGGCGTGGCATGTAACAGGTGCTCCAGTGGTCGGGATAGCCAAACGTATCAAAAGACACGATCCATGGACAATGGATATTTATAAAAATATTCATAAGGTGCCCGAGGAAGAAATTGAAAAATTCACAGATCCTAATTACATTGTTGAATACTTCAGCTCAGAATATCATGATGTAATGACCCGTATGGGATATACAATAGACTGGAGAAGAGAGTTTAAGACACTAGATCCTCATTATCAAAAATTCATTGAATGGCAGTTTAGGAAATTAAAATCAAAGGGCCTAGTACGAATAGGAGAACACCCTGTTAAATATTGTCCGGAATGTGAAAATCCGGTGGGGGATCATGATCTTCTCGAAGGTGAAGGAGTTGGAATAAACGAACTCACACTTGTTAAATTTGAATTAGATGGTGAATATTTAGTTGCCGCCACATTCCGTCCTGAAACTCTATTTGCAGCCACAAATCTATGGTTAAACCCTGGCTCAGGATATATTAGAGTTAAAGTGGGTAACGAAACATGGGTGATGGCTGAGAAAGCCTATGATAATATTTTCAACCAGAAAAAAGACATATCTATAGAATCAAAAATTAATGCCTCGAATTTAATAGGTAAACAAGTTAAAAACCCATTAACTGGAGCTGAACACATAATTCTCCCGGCACCATTTGTAAATCCAGAATATGGGACTGGTGTAGTATACTCTGTACCGGGACATGCACCTGCAGATTTAATAGCACTCATAGACCTTAAAAAGGATGAAAAAGAACTTGAAAAATACGATATAAAGGATGAAGTTCAATCGATCCATGCCATTGGCATGATAAAACTTGAAGGTTACGGGGAGATACCTGCAGAGGATATGATAAAAAAGTTTGATGTCAAGAATCAAAACGATCCAAACCTCAAGGAAGCTACTAATGAAATATACAAGCTTGAACATGCAAAGGGTATTATGGATAATAATACTGGGGAATATCAGGGTCTTAAGGTTGTTGATGCAAGAGATAATATAATAAAACTATTATTATACACTAAAAAAGGAGATATTCTCTTTGAATTTGCAGAGAGGCCAGTTATTTGCAGATGTGGAACTAAATGCGTAGTAAAAATATTAGATGATCAATGGTTCCTCAAATACTCGGACGAAAATTGGAAGGAAATCACCTATAAATGTCTTGAGGGTATGAACATAATTCCAGGGGAAGTAAGGGCCAACTTCAAATATTATATTGGATGGCTACAGGACTGGGCGTGTTCAAGGAGGATTGGACTTGGAACTCTATTACCTTGGAATAAAGACTGGTTAATAGAACCTTTAAGCGATTCAACAATATATATGGCATATTATACTATTGCAAAGTATATGAAGGATATAGATCCCGAAGATCTTAATGATCAGTTCTTTGATGAGATATTCCTAGGTTTAAAATCAGATTCAGAAAATCCATACAATATAAGCCCGGAATTAACCAAAGAGATGAAAGATGAATTTAATTACTGGTATCCATTAGATTGGAGATTATCCGCCAAGGACTTGGTCGGTAACCACCTTTCATTCCACATATTCCATCACGCAGCCATATTTCCTAGGGATAAATGGCCAGGAGGTATAGTTGTATTTGGAATGGGTCTTTTAGAGGGAAATAAAATGTCTTCATCAAAGGGTAATATTGTGATGCTTGAAGATGCAATTGAAACCTATGGCTCGGATGTAATAAGATTATTCTTAATGTCATCTGCAGAGCCTTGGCAGGACTTTGATTGGAGAGAAAATGAAGTAAAAGGTATAAGCAAAAGATTAGATTGGTTCTTTGAATTTTCCGATCGCGTTGAAAAGATGTACGGCTCCAGTATATGCCTCGAGGATCATGAAACAGTCCCACAAGTAACAAAACCTATAAACAAATGGATGATTGCACAAGTCAATATGAGAATAAAAGAATCAACAGAAGCTTTAGAAGGATTTCAAACGAGAAAAGCCCTTCAAGATTCATTTTTCCTCTTTAAAAAGGATATTGATCATTTCTTCTATAGAATTGAACACGAATCAGAGGATGAAAATTCAATGAGGGAAATTGCAGATGTTATGGTGTATGTTTTAGGAATATGGATCAGATTAATGGTTCCATTCGTGCCCCATGGATGTGAAGAGCTGTGGGAAAAACACTGCGGCAGTGGATTAGTATCAACTACCGAGTGGCCTAAATATAATATTGAACTCACGGACGAAAAGGTTCAGAAGGGTGAAGAAATAGTCCATGGATTATCTCAAGATATTAACGAGATAAAAAAGGTTATTAGTATTAAACCAGAAAAAATCCACGTTTATGTAGCTCCAGAATGGAAATGGAAACTTTTCGATATTGCAAATAAAATTGGAAAACCAGATATTGGAAAAATTATGCAGGAATCCATTAAACAGAATGTTCACGACAACAAGAAGGAAATTGCAGAGTTTGCTAAGAAGATAGGAAGAGAAATGACCAAGATAAAATATATTGGCAAGATCGACGAGTACTCCACATTGAACAATTCAATTGAGTTTTTGTCGGGAGAAGCAGATGCACAGGTCATTATTTACGATAAACCAACCTACGATCCACAGGGCAAATCAAGAAATGCAATGCCCTACAAACCTGCCATATACATAGAATAAATCATAGAATAAATGTTTTATTTTATATTTTTTTTAATTATTTTTTTGGTGAATAAGTTGCAAATAAAACGCATGGAAGTGGAAGATCTCGAAGAAATTATCAGGATCGATGAAACAACATTTAAACGTCCAGAACCGCGGTCAATTGAAAATTTAAGCGCCCTCAGAATGTCTGATCCAGAAGGTTGTTTTGTTTTGTGTGATGGAAATAAAATTGTTGGTTACAACTATTCTAAAACTATGGGCAGCGAAGGATATTTAGGGCCCCTTGGAATAATACTGAGTTACCAAAATAGGGGATTAGGAAAAGCTTTAATTTCTAAAAGCGTAGATTATCTGGTTAAAAATTGTAATGTGATTGGCTTGGAGGTTTTTCCTGAAAATGGAAATGTTATAGGGCTTTACCAACGTATGAGATTCACACCAGGGTTTCCTTCATATCTCTATCAAATATCAGAAGAATTTAAACTAAAAAAAATAAATTCAAATGATCTGTATGTTACAAATGTAAGCGAAGTTTCACAATCAGAATATGGTACAATTTTGGATGCTATTGATAAATGGACCAATAATTCTTATAATGGATTGAGCTTTAGAAATGATCTGGATGCCACCTTTGAGCTGGATGGAGATATTCTAGTGGTATTTCAGGGAGATAAACCCGCCGGATTTGTAGCATATTCACAAAATTTAATCCCTACTCTGTGGGGGGCTGTAGATAGTAGTATTAAAGATTGTAAACTTCAAAAAGAGATTATTGAATCATTGATACTTCAATTTGGTGAGTTAAATGGATTTGATGATGTAATTATCCAGGTAAATTCAAGGTACAAAGTACTTGTAGATATTTTATTTGAAATGGGATTTAGACTCCGAAGAAGTGTTAATAGAATGTATTATAAGGGTTTTGAAGGTGATGGGTTTAAACAAAGCAATCAGTTATTAATGAGACCATGGAGAGGTTAATTAAAATTAGACTATTTATTATCACCCTTCAAAAAGTTCCTTAAAACTCCAATCCCTTCAACCTCAACTTCAACAGTATCTCCAACATTCATTGGCCCAACACCAGGCGGTGTTCCTGTGGATATCATGTCTCCTGCTTTTAATGTCACAATATCAGATATAAATTCGACGAGTTCGTAGACATCAAAAATCATATTCTTAGTGTTAGAATGTTGTTTCAACTTTGAATTAAGTCTTAATGATATATTTTGATCCATGGGATCTAATTCTGTTTCAATACAAGGCCCTATAGGGGCGAATGTATCGAAACTTTTAGCCCTCGTCCATTGAACATCTTTCCTCTGTAAATCACGGGCTGTAACATCATTTATTATAGTGTAACCGCCAATATAATCCGATGCATCAATGCTACTTACATGATGTGCTTCTTTTGAAATAACAATTCCCAGTTCTGCTTCATAATCTACCTGTACTGAACTATTGGGATAAATAATATCGTCACAATGTCCTATAGCTGCAGTTGAAGGTTTTATGAATATGATGGGTTCTTCTGGAATTTCCATATCGAGTTCTTTTGCATGGTCAGTGTAATTTAGGCCGACACAAACAATTTTGGATGGTGGAATAGGTACGCCTACATTCACATCTTTAATATTAAAGGTACCTAAACCCTCTAATTTATCAATATTAGTGGATCTCATGGCTTCAATCATTGAAGAGTTAATTTCTGTAATTTCTTTCCCCTTTAAAACTCCAATTTTATCAAGATTTTCTTTTTTAAAACTGATTAATTTCATTTAAATTGCCTCAT
>PLTK01000084.1 GCA_003164415.1 Methanobacterium sp.
TATTTTAGTAGGGTTATATTTTATATTCATATAATATGAAATGTAATTTTCCAAATGAAAAAAATACATCAAATTATAATAATAAATTTCTATTTTTCGATATCTTATATGGTAGTTTTTTGAGAACTTTTTTTGACACTTCTTTGGAAGTCTAATTAGTTCAAGCTGACTGGTAACAAATTTAGTAATTTACATTACTAGAGGAATATTTCACGCCGTTATAAGGTAAAAAAATTATATTATCCTTAACAAATTAAGTTCTAGAGGTGAAATCATGGATAGTTGTAATGTCAATGAATATCAAGAATTATCACAGAAAATTAAGAATAAATTGGGATTAGAAAAATCTCCAGTTGCAATTAAACTAGTATTAAAGGAAAAGGACATTCCTGAAGGTATTCCTAAGATTGAAGAACACATCAGACACTGTGAGATGGTTCAAAAGGCAGCTCAAGGCGAGACATTTTATGCGACAGCTGAACAACAGGCATGTAAAGGTGGGGCTGGTGCAATAGGCCTTATGGAACCTCCTGAAAAGGTTAAATCTGGTGAAATGTATTATTCACTGGGAAGGTTTTCGAGTTTGGGTTCTGCAAAGCGAACAGTAGATGCAATCCCTAAGATTGATCCCATAATGAAAGCAATAGCATACGCACCACTTGAAACAGCTCCATATGATCCAGATGTTGTGGTTATAATTTGTAACCCCAAACAGGCTATGCAGTTAGCTCAAGCAATGGTATATACTCTTGGTGGTCGTTTTGAGGCAGATTTTGCGGGAATTCAATCCATTTGTGGTGATGCAGTTGCAGGACCATACACAACCAAAAGGCCCAACATAACTTTAGGATGTAGTGGTTCAAGGAAATTTGCAGGCATCAAACCAGACGATGTCATTGTAGGAATGAACGGTGAGAATATTGGTTGTGTTGTAAACGCTCTAGAAGCACTTTAATCATATTTAAATTTTTTTAAATATATTAAATTATTCTTATTGTTCCCAAAACAATAATTGAACGCTAAAAATTAGTAATTAAAATATAAAAAATTAATAAAATTTAGAGGTGACATTGTTATGACTGAGAAACATGGACATGTGCATCAGGGTAAATCTACACAGAATATACTCAATGCTCATGAAGTCCTTCAAAGTGCAGGTATTAAATTAGGGGATGTATTTTTAGATGCTGGATGTGGTGATGGATACATATCTATTGAAGCATCCAAGATGGTGGGTAAACAAGGAAGGGCCTATGCAGTTGATGTGTATCTAGAATCTATTGAAATAGTTAAAACCAAGATCAGTGATAATGAGTTAAGTAACATGGAGGCAGTTCTTGCAGATATTACAGAAAGTATCCCTATAACTGATGATTCTGTGGATCATATTATGATGGCCAATGTTCTCCATGGATTTGTAGCTGATAATGAGTTAAAACCTGTCATGGATAATATTGACCGGATAATCAAATCTGGAGGGATATTTTCTGTTGTTGAATTTAGAAAAATTGAAAACAGCCCAGGACCTCCATTTAATGTGAAATTATCCCCTGAACAAGTGACTGAAATACTTTCTCAATATGGTTTTGACACTATCGATACCCAAGAAATTGGTAAGTACCATTATATTGTAAATGGGGTAAAAAAACTTTAATACTGATTTAATTAGCAAATTTTTTTAAATGATAATTAAACAATTAATAAACAAATAAAATTAATAAATACAAACACAAAGATCATTTTTTGTTTGATTATTTGATAAATTATTTTCTCCTTTAGTCTAAGAAACGTTTGTCAGACTTTTTGTGTATTGCATTATGGTGTTTGTCTCCAAACCACCCTATTCTAATTTCATCGTCATTGTGTCTGTCGAAATTTGGGATATAAGGTTTTATATCAAGTAACGGTGTACCGTCTAATATATCTATATCTGATATGTATATTTTAGTGCCTTCAATTTTTTCAAGACGAACAACAGAGATTCCAATAGGATTAGGTCGTTTTGGAGCTCTTGTTGCAAAAATTCCCCTTTGTTCGGTATCAAGAAACGGTTTTACTTTAAGTAGATGGCCTTTCGTAAGATGTAAGTAGTAAATTAAAATAATATGCGAAAATCCCTCTAAATCTTTTAAACCTTCCTTGTATTCACTGTTAAGGTGTATCTCACCTTTAATACCTCTGGCACCAATAGGTTGTATGGGCATTCCCTCAAGATTCTTAAATGGAGAGTGAATAATCCCTATTGACTTAAATTCAATTGTTGTCATGTTTCCACCTTAAATTTACCCTTTTTTTAAATAAAAAGTTTATTTTAATATTAATTTGACTGAATTTGTGATATTAATTAAACTAGGTGAATAAATGATATATAGTTTAAATTTATATGTAAAACAAAAAAACAGAGCAAAATTTTTTTATTAGAGTACTTACATATTATATTATAGGTGATAATATGTTATTTGTAGCAGAGCACACACATCTTGCCTCTGAATGCCCTTTGTTATCGGCTGGTGGGAAGGATATGATTAAAGGGCTTTTTTCTGATGAGAATATTAAAAGTGCAGGAATTGAGATTGTTGGAGCTTATATGAGCTGTCCTTTAGATGAAAGAGTAGATCATAAAGGATATTTCATAATAAAATCTCCAGACAAAGAAACTATAATAAACTTCTTTGGTCCAATGAAATTATTAGACCTGAGGGAAGTAAAACCATTCAGTGAAATAGCAAAAACATTATAATATTAAACTATTCCATCTTTTTTTGACATATTCCAATTTGAATCCCTAATTAGGTTGATTCTCTTGAAAACAAGGGACATATTGTTGATATCCAAGTTAATTTTTATTAAATAACTATCTTTTTACCAGTGTACAACTGGTCAATTTTATCTTCTAATATTGATTCCATTATTTGATATCCATATTTGCCAGTACAGTGCCCTGTGTAAACTTTTTCAACACCATTGGACTTTATCCATCGTGAAGTTTCTTCTATCTCTTCTGATTTTGCTGTAAATGTAGATATTTTACCAGCTTGAAAATGGAATCCTCCAATTATAGTTTTTATTTTCATATGCGGAAAAGCTTCTTCCGCAGAACAAACTATGTTCATGATACCTTTGTGCCCACAACCAGAAAATATATCTATTTCACTAATACTTTTCACTGCCATGAATAGTTCATGCTGGAAGTTATCTATTAAAATTTTATTATCTTCTTTTGAAAATAGTATATTGTTAGTCGTAGGTGTAGGATATTTTTGGTAAATGTTAGGTATTACAAAAAAATCTTCTAATATTTCTGTTGTTTCACTAATAAATTTAAGCCTATTACTATAATCCTCAATAATCCTCTCATCCATTCCAATTAATTCTTTATTATTACTACTACAAGTATAATGAGGGTTTAAAGCTTCTTTTTTGAGATATACTGGTGCATCGTCATTTAATTTGAAAAAATCTAATAGTCCACCGGTGTGATCATCATGTCCATGTGATATAACTACAGCATCTACATCACACAATTCGAGATTCAATGATTCAGCATTTTGGATTGCACTACCTTCAGGTCCTCCAGTATCAAAAAGTACTTTATTATCATCTTTTTCAACCAATAATGATAAACCATGTTCTATATTTAGATTTGAATTTTTTAGTTTTGTATTTTCTGAAAGTACTGTTACATCCATTATAACTCTCCAATATATTTATTAATACTTTTTCAAGAACTATTTAGATTATAAAATGTTATTTCATGTTAATTTTTGGAATTTGAATTAATTTGATTTTATTAATTTAAGAATCTTTACTAAAGATTATATAATAGTTTTGAATATATATTCATTTATGCCTCGGCCTCGAATATTTAGAAAAATATCTAAAGAACCTGAAATACGATGTTTTAAACCGGAAAAAGAGAATAGTGACTCTTTAGAACCAGTTAAGATTTCACTTGACGAATTTGAAGCAATAAGACTCAGAGATTATCATAATATACAGCAAATAAGATCTGCTGAGATAATGGAAATTTCACAACCTACATTTCATCGAATATTATCTTCAGC
>PLTK01000009.1:0-2761 GCA_003164415.1 Methanobacterium sp.
TATGGATATTAGTGAAATAATTGGGGATGCTGTGAGGTATCCATTATCTGATTGGAAAAAAATTTTGATATTAGGTATTATATTGGTTTTTATGGATTTATCTCTAATTTTACAGTCTTTAGGTGTCAGAAATGCAGAAATAACATTAATTTTAAGTTTTGTAGGATTTGTTTTAATTGGTTTTTTTGCTAGAGGTTATCAATATAGAATCATAAAATCTTCAGTAAGTAATATTGAAATACTTCCTGAGTTTAATGACTGGTTAAATATGTTAATAGATGGTATTAAAGTAACTATAGTAAACATTATTTATTTGATACCTGATATTTTACTTATAGCTATTGCAGCATTGTCAATATTAACTCATTTAGGGAGTATTAGTTCAAATCCATCATCTTATGATACAAGTCTGATCTTAAATTCAGCAAGTATCATTTTAATCGCAATTTTATACTTTATCATAATTATTCCAATAATGTATGTAGCAATAGCACATATGGCGAATAATGATAGTAAACTAAGTGCGGCATTTAGATTTCGAGAAATACTAACTAAAATCTCGACTATTGGTTGGATAGATCTATTAATATGGTATGTAATAACTGGAATCATTTTATTAGTTTTCTTTTTTATCGGATCTATTGTTACGAGTATTATTGGAAGGTTAATTTTCATGCCTCTAGGATTGGTATTGATGTCATTACTAGTTTATCCATATCTCTACATGTACCTGTCTAGATCTGTGGGATTATTTTATATTTCAAAATAAAATAAAATTTATTTCTTATTTTTTTTGTTACAATTCATCTATGTTTTACAAAAAGAATAATTTGTCCTATACACATTTGAATGAATATAAATATTACTTTTTATAAAAATATTAATATGAATCATCATGATGAACATCTTGTTAATGAATGGTTTTTAAAGAGAAACATCAGTTCTGGAACTCAAAGAACATACAAAATTGCTCTAAAATATTTCTGTAATCTAATAGGAAAAACTGTAAGTCAACTTATAGAAGAAGCTGAAGTAGAGGAAGATAAGGGTATCAGGCCAAGGAAAAGAAATGTCACATTATATCTTCTAAAATATAAAAATTCTCTAGAAAAATCTGATATAGCACCTTCTACAACAAATCTATATTTTTTTGCAATAAAATCTTTCTATATATCATTTGATATTACTTTACCCGATATCAAACTTAATAGTGGAGATATCGGATTAGAAAAGAATATGGGTAAACCATTAACTCGTAATGATATACAGAAATTGATTAATGTAGCTAATCCACGTGAAAAAGCTCTCATATATTTAATGGCTTTGTCAGGTATGGGACAACAAGAGGCTAGAGATTTAAGTTTAAGAAAGTTTCTAACATCAGCTAGTATGGCTATTGATAAAGAATTAGACGATGTATATGATTTATTTAAATCTGAAAAAGATATTTTGAAGGAAGTATTAACACTTGAAATTACTCGTAAAAAGGTTAACTACAAACATCACACTTTTATCCCCCCGGAGGCTAGTAGAGCAATCATGATTTATCTTAAGATGCGATGTTACGGTATAAATAAAAAAATTAGAATAATAAATAATGATGGGACATTATTTGTTAGTAATTATGGTGGTAAATTGAGTAGAGATAGTGTTGTTTCAAACTTCCGTAGAATTGGAGCCATGGCTGGTCTCAAACGTGAGGAAGGTTCTTACAGTTACTGGAGAAGTCATGCACTTCGTAAATATTTCATAACTACAATTATAAATAAAATTGGAGATAAAACAATTGCAGACTACATGGCGGGTCATAAGATTAGTAATCAAGATAGGACTTATTGGAAAGCCGATCCCAATGATCTCAAAAAACATTACCTTAAAGCTCTACCCTACCTTTCCATTGATAGAGCTAAAATAAAAGATGTTTATAGTAAAGAATTTGAAGAACTCTTAAAGGAATCTAAAATTAATGACGAAAAAATGATTATAATGGAACAAAAATTGGNNGTCCAAAAAGAAGGTCAGAGAGAAAATCCCAGAAGAAGACAAGAAGAGATAATAAATTTAAAATTATTTACATTTAATATATTGTTTTAAACTGTAAAACAGTTTTAAGAGCTAAGTATAATTTTTTTATTAAATGTCACAAAAAACCCTATTAAAACATGAACAAAACTATTTTGGAATGTTTGGGGTAATCATTTATAAAATATTCTCTTATAAACAAACAGAATATTAGTATGATTAAGTTTTCTGTACTTCTATAACAAAAAAAATAGAGTTATCATGGTTCGTGATTAGGTTCGTGATTATAGGTTATTAAGTTGCTTATAAATATAAGAAAACTGTTTAAAGTTGGCCCTGGAGATATTGTGGAATGGAAAACCAATAAAAATAATGTTGAGATTATATTCCGCAAGAAATTGACTATAAATGATGTTTTAGGCATAGTTGATGGACCTAAAACTAATTCTGTGGAAATAAAAAAAGAAGTCAAGGGNNTTTGCTGATTCATGTTTTTTCATTACAGTACAAACACTTGATGATTAGGATATAATTATCCCTAATTAAGGCCATAAAAAGAAAAAGAACATCACAAAGGTTTAATTAATGGATATATCAAAAAAATATTAGTTGATGGAAAGAATTAACTAAAAAATAGATGAGATAAAGAAAAAAAGTTGAAGAAGAGAAAATTTTTAGATAACCTATTGTATTAGAAGAATGTTAAGAGAAAACTCCAGAAAAAAAGAAGAAATAATAA
>PLTK01000009.1:2803-7468 GCA_003164415.1 Methanobacterium sp.
GTATGTATATGATGTATTTGTCGTTGTGTAGTCTGCTTTTTGTCATTTTGATAGTTAATATATTTTTGGATATGGTCTTGGTAATTTGTACTAATTTTCCTGTGTTAAGGTTTTTAATGTAGATATTATTGTAGTTGGTTCCTTTTAGGATATTTTCGCTGAAGGTTATGGTTAACGGTGTTGTGAGCGGTACGTTGATTGAATAGGATTTAGGGTTAGTTCTAACAATTTTTGGGGGTGTTTTGTCAATTATGTAGATTTGTTGATAGATTGGAGATTTGTTATTAGCTGAATCAATTGCAAAATATGTTAATATTGTTGAAGTCGTGATATTTATTGGTTTTGTATATAATGTGCTGTTCAAAGTAGGTATTATACCACTATAGGTATAATAAATCTTTCCGAGTTTATTCATAGTAAGTACAACTACTTTGTTAGATTGCGACAATCCACCTTTAACATTGACAGTAACAATAGGCATGGTGTTGTCTATAGTATAGTTTTGGGTGTACACAGGGCTAGTATTACCAAAATAGTCAATTGCAATGTATTTAAGAATTGTATTTTTATTAACCATAATTGATTCAGTATATATTGTGTTGTTGTTGGTTGGTGTGGTTCCGTCTGTTGTGTAGTATATGGTTCCTGGTTTGCTTATGGTGAGTGTTATTTTTTGTGGGGTGTTGTATAGTCCGCTTGTGGTGTTTGGGGTTACGGTTGGTGGTATGGTGTCTATTGTATACATTTGTGTTACTGTGTTAGAAATATTTCCAGTTGTATCTACGGCAATAAATTCAAGTGTGGTAGTTCCTTCATTACTGATAGTTAATGGTCCAGTATAAATTGAACTACTAGTTGTTGGATTTGTTCCATTTAATGTGTAATAAATTTTAAGATTAGGATCATTATCAGTAGCAGATAATGTAACAGTTTGATTTGATTTGAATATACCACTAGCTAAATTTGCATTGGCAATAGGCGCTGTGGTATCTGGAGTTATATTAACTGTTGATGTTGTACTATTGGTTCCTCCAGGACCTGTTACAGTTTCTGTTACTGTGTAGTTTCCTGGTGTGTTGTAGGTGTATGTTGGGTTTTGATCTGTTGATGTGTTTCCGTCTCCGAAGTCCCAGTAATATTCTGTTATGTTTCCTGTGGATTGGTCGTTGAATTGTATGTTTAGTGGTGCTGTTCCACTTGTTGTGTTTGCTGTGAAGCTTGCGATTGGTGTTGGGTAGTTTACTGTTATGATGTTGTTTTGTGTGTTGTTTCCGCCGGGTCCGGTTACGGTTTCTGTGATGTTGTAGTTTCCTGGTGTGTTGTAAGTATATACAGGGTTCTGATCTGTTGATGTGTTTCCGTCTCCGAAGTTCCAGTAGTAACTTGTTATGTTTCCAGTTGACTTATCTATGAATTGTACGTTTAATGGTGCTGTGCCGTTGGTTGTGTTTGATGTGAAGTTTGCAACAGGCATGGTGTCTATTGTGTAGGTTTGTGTGTATATGGGGGATGTGTTACCTGCTGTGTCTATTGCTATGTATTCTATGGTGGTTGTGGTGTTTGCTGGTATGTTGATTGGTGTAATGTAGATATTGCTTGATGTAGTTGGGTTTGTTCCGTCTGTTGTGTAGTATATGATTCCTGGTTCGTTCATCGTGAGTGTAATATCTTGTGTGGTGTTGTAAAGTCCACTTGTTGGTGTTGCGGTGGCTGTTGGAATTATATTATACACATTAACACTCACAAGTTGATTATCTACACTAGCCGAAACAGTAGCAACACCTGTATTTAATCCACTGTTTAAAATAGATTGTGCACTCCCATTACATAGGGTTGATGAACTGTTTATACTTCCTAAGTTTGTTGTGAAAGTCACAGGTACTCCATCAGGAATACTATTACTTTCAATAGTTCCATTATTTGTATGTAATAAATTAACAATTATAGTTGAATTACTGTTACATTGAATAGTAATAGGATTTGCATTAATAGTTAAAACTAACCAAGATGTTAGAGTAACATTACTATTCACATAATTTGATGGATTATTATTTGATCCCCACCAATTTAGGTTAGCGTCTAAAGAATTGCCAGTACTAAATATTTCATAGTTTGAATTTCCTACAATCCTATTAAATTCAACAACCGAATTATGATTATTCACATCATATATTGCACCACCATACATAGTTGCAGTGTTATTTTTGAATGTATTGCCAAACACATTCAACACTCCACTATTTAAGATAGCACCGCCTTCACTTGCTGTGTTGTTTGTAAATGTACTATTTGTAACAGTTAAAGTCTTAAAATTGTCAACAGCACCGCCTTCACCTGCAGTGTTGTTTGTGAATGTACAGTTTGTATATATTAGAGTACCAGCATTGGTTACCGCACCACCACCGTCAATGGCTGTGTTGTTTGTAAATGTATCATTGGTATCAGTTAAATTGCCATTATTGGAGATAGCTCCACCAAAAGTTGCTGTGTTGTTTGTAAATGTATCATTGGTATCAGTTAAATTGCCATTATTGGAGATGGCTCCAGTGTTGTCTACGAATGTATCGGTGGTTTCAGTTATAGAACCATCATTGAAGATAGCATCATTGTTGTTTGTGAATGTATCACTAATTTCGGTTATAAAACCTTCATTGAAGATAGCACCACCCCAAATAGTTGCTGTGTTGTTTATGAATGTATCGTTAGTCTCTGTTAAAGTACTATCCAATTCATTGTAGATAGCACCTCCTTCATAAGTAGTTCCCTTGTTGTTTGTGAAAGTATTGTTATTATCTGTTACAGAATATCCACTATTAAAGATAGCACCACCTTCATTTGCAGTATTATTTGTGAAAATATTATTCGTTTCATTTATAGTGCCGTTATTGTAGATTGCACCACCATTACCCGAAATTGCTGTGTTGTTTGTTAGTGTTGAACTTATGATATTTAAAACGCTTCCTAGGTTGTATATTGCGCCACCATTTAAGGCATTATTATCTGTGAAATTGCTTCCTGTTACAGTTAATGTATTAATGTTGGTGTATATTGCACCTCCTTTTGTTGCGCCGTTATTTATAAAGGTGGTGTTTGTTATTGTCACGGGTATTGTTAAACTGCTACAATTGTCAGAGATTGCTCCACCGCAATTTTGTGTTGCAGAGTTATTTATAAATGTGCTATTATTGATAAATAATGCGTATAATGTGTCTATAGCACCACCTGATTGGATTGCGTTATTTCCAAAGAAATTAGTATTAGTTATATTTAATACTCCACCGTTATCATTATAGATCGAAGCACCATTGATGGCAACGTTACTGGTAAAATTACTGTTATTTATGGTCACAGGGATTGGTGAACCGGCATTATTGTAAACTGCTCCACCATTATATGCGGTGTTATTTGTAAATGTACTATTATTGATGCTCATTGCATATTGATTGTTTATGGCTCCACCCGAACTATATTCGGTTGCATTGTTGTTTGTGAATGTATCATTAGAAACAGTTAATACACCAGAATTATAAATAGCACCACCATTTGTTGCGGTGTTGTTTGTGAATGTTAGATTAATTATTGTTACATTCACTTCGGATACTATCGTAAATATAGTTTGTCCAGATTGTTGACCATTTATAATGGTATTTGCTTGGCTTTCACCAATAATGGTCATGTTTTTATTTATAGTAATTCCAGTATTGTCAGATCCTGAGTATTGTCCGTCTGCAACATTTACTGTTCCATTGGTGTTTACAGTACCTATTGCGTTACTTATAGATTGTTTAGCATACAACCAGCTGGAACCATTATTTGAATCATGTCCACCAGAACTATTCACATAAATAATGTCTCCAGGATTTGCTGCTGCCACATTACCCATTCCATATGATAAAATAACAACCAAAGCAATAAAAATTGTTATAAAAATAAATAAATTACTACTATGAAATTTTAAATTATTTATAGCCAAATTATTTTCTTTTAATATCTTATAACACCCCCCCCAAAATAATATTAAATTAAATATTAATAAAATTAGATATAACAGATTGTGTTATTAAATTTTGCTAAATTATTCTTAAATAAAGACTGTACTAGAGAATTTGAAATATATCTAAAAAAGATACATAATTTTTATAACTTGCGGTTTAGATCATAGTTGATATTAAACAAATGATTTGATTTATTTCCTGAATTAAAAATTTATGATAAGTCGAGTAAGAGACCTAGTAATACTAATTATTGATGAATTATAAAAATTTCAATTAAACCCTCATACCTACATTAAAATTCAATTTACATAAATATATTGAACTAATTTAACTATATAATAAATATTATAAGTTTATAATATAAATTAATCCACATGGGCCATTTTTGTTTAAAAATGTTATAAAATTAAGTTCGTTATATAAAAGTTTAACGAACTAAAATTAAATTTTTTTTAAAAAGATTTGAAAATAATAGAATATTAATATTTTAAAAACTACATTATTTCAAAAATCTACGAAATATGCCTATTTAGTATGGTTGGTATAGATGTCACGGTTCATTTATCCTGCTTTTGTGTTTTTTGATTTTTAATCTAAAAATTTGCATATCTGTTCAATTTGTTTTTTAAAAATCTAGCTTTTTTTATATAATCTAAAAATTTTACAATTA
>PLTK01000191.1 GCA_003164415.1 Methanobacterium sp.
AGAATGAGAGTATAAGGAGTTATACTTATGCATACTTAAATACTTTTCCTTTAACAAACTTATTGTTTGATAGTATATAAACTTTTGTATAGTGTCTCCTCTCTAACGATGTATGGCGATATCGTTCTAACAATTAATTTAATAGCAAAATCCCGCCTGCCGGACTTGAACCAGCAACCCTCGGATCTACAGTCCGATGCTCTGCCAAATTGAGCTAAGGCGGGATAATGAATGGGACCACCCGGATTTGAACCGGAGTCTCAGGCTCCCAAAGCCCAAAGGATCGACCAAGCTACCCTATGGTCCCAAATGAATGATTTATAAGCCAATAAATACTTGGCTTAGAGCCTCGGGAGGGAATTGAACCCCCGACCACGAGATTACAAGTCTCGCGCTCCACCAGACTGAGCTACCGAGGCATTTTTAGGTATATGGCATATTAACTTAAATAGTTTTGGGTATTCTGATTTTCAGAATTTTATTTATGCATTACCAGTTAATTGTATTAAATCAGTAACTTTTGTAGTGCACCTTCCATATATCGTACACCATCCCATATAATACCCTTCCCCCTAATATAGTTAGTCCTTCAAAAAAAATTATTTAAAAAATTTGAAAAACTCTAAGAAGTAGATTTAAACTTATTTATAAGCCCATATCATTAGTTTCATAATTTCTTAGCTGCACGCTCTCTTAAAACTTCAACTACAGGTAAATCTTCTCCAGCAAGGAGATTTATTGATGCTCCTCCCCCGCTGCTTATATGAGTTATACCCTTTGAAAGGCCCATCTGATTTGCGGCGGCTGCGAGATGGCCTCCACCAATAATTGAAAAAGCATTTGAAGATGCAATTGCATTCAATATATCATCGGTACCTATATTGAATTCTTCTTTCTCAAAAACTCCAGCGGGCCCATTAGCAAATAATGTTTCTGCCTTTCTAATGTATCCAGCATATTCAGTTATTGTTTCTGTACCAATATCGTATATAGGTTTGTCGGGAATTTCATCCACAGAAAATTCAACTCGTTTATTCCTTGCACAAACCGCAACATCCTTTGGTATGATTATCTGTTCACCATAATTCTTCAGGAGCTTTTTAGATTTTTTAACAAAATCACAATAGCCCTTACTTACTATAAAGTCTTTGTTACATTTTCCAATGTCTACACCAGAACCCCATAGGAATATGTTAGCTACTAACCCCGTTGTCAAGATGTAATCTGCACTTCCATTTTCCAGAACATTTTCCATGACCATGATGGANNTCCATTGCAGTGTAAAGTGCTTTAAGTTCTCTTTCCATTATTCTCCCTGCTGCTGAGGGTAACATGAAGGCAAATCCCACAAGTGATGGTTGTGACCTGTGTGCAGCTGCGAAAGCATCGTTTACAAAGTAGTCTGCAAGGGGTGATAACTTCTGGACCATATGTGTTTCAGACTGAAGTTTTGGGTCTCTTCTTAAAATTTCTTCCGAATAAAAACGCACATTTTCCAAAAGAAGAATGTCTCCTCTCTTCAGTTTTTTTATGGATTCCCTTGCATTGCTTCCAAATATATCATCCACATAATCAACTTTGTGGTTCAAGATCTTAGAAAGTGCTTCTGCATGCTGTTTCAAGGTTGTAAAATCTTTTTTACCTGGTCTGCTTTGATGTGCCAAAACAACAGTCTTAGCACCCTTTTTAGAGAGTTCTTCTATGGTTTCCGAGTGGAGTCTTATCCTGGTATCGTCCAGTATGAGTCCAGTACTTGGATCCACTGGAGAGTTTATGTCAACTCTTACGAGGACTGTCTTATTGTCCAAATCAAAATTATCTATGGTATAAAAATCAAGTGCCATCCGTTCACCGCTTATTATATTTAGGTTCGATTTGTTATTATAAGCAAATTAGTTTCTTGAAATTATATCTTGCTTACAAGATTTAATAATGCTTCTTTAGGATCTTTTGCCATTATTATCCCCGATGCGAGGAGAACACCCTCGGCACCCAGATCCATGGCTGCCCTCATATCTTCTCCTGTCGAGATACCCGCACCGCAGAGCACAGATATTTTAGGGTTTATTTCGTGTATAATATCCACTGTCCCTTCAACAATTTCAGGTTCTGCCTTTGAAACTGGTATTCCTGATCCTATTAGTTCAGGTGGTTCTATTGCCACGAAATCCGGTTTTAAAGTCGATGCAGCTGCACTTGTTTCGATGTTGTTAGTACAAAGCACACTCACCATATTTTTTTCTCTTAATTTCTTTACCACCATGTCCATGTCAGCCAGTTTCATCCTCTGTTCTGAATGGTTTACAAGACAACCTACTGCCCCTGCTTCTTGGATACACTCGATCAGACTACTTCCAGTATGTCCACCTGCATTAACAGCATCTACATGTTGGGCAAAAACAGGAATTTTAACTTCATTTGTTAATCTGTAGATATCAGGACTTTGAGGTGCTATTATTATGTTTACACCTGTTTCTTCTGCGACTATTTCAGAAGCCATTGCAAGTTTTAAAGCATTATTTCCAGTAGATTCCAAGTAAGTTTTGAAATTTAAAATTACTATTGGGGTTCTCTTTATTTTATCCATTGTTTAACCTCCAAAAAAGCGTATATACAATTTTATAATCTTATTCTTAATTAGGGAATATAAAAATATTGTGGTAATTTATTGATTAAACAAATTGTATCCAGTTAACTTAACCATAATTTCAGGGTAATCTTTCGCTAAATTAATTTTTAAACTCATATCAAATGATTTGTAGTAGGATGTGCCATTATTAAAAAAATTTATAATTGAGATTTTATCTATACTTCATCAAATTAATGGTATAATATATACATTAGGTCAATGTATGTAGAAGTAATTAGATTAGAAAGTAGATTGAAATTATGTTAATTTTTTTTTATTTTCAATATTTTTAAAACAAAACCACTAAATTATATATTAATAAAAAGGATCAACAATGCCTCTCTCAGAAATAGAAATAAAAGCCCTTGAAAAAAAAGGTTACAGATTTGCAGGTGATTTAAAACATGCTGCAGCCAAGGTATGTCACTGGACAAAGAAGAGCCTACTCAACGAAGGAGTTTGTTATAAGGAAAAATTTTATGGAATAGAAAGTCATAGATGTCTCCAGATGTCTCCTAGTATCCCATTCTGTCATCAAAAATGCTCATTCTGCTGGAGGGATATTTCAATAACGAAAACAGAATGGAATGAAGATTTTGATGAACCCGGAAGGATAATAGATGATTGTATTGATTTACAGAGAAATCTATTGTGTGGTTTCTTCGGTAACTCCATGGCAGATAAGCAAAAACTTAAAGAATCCCAGGAACCTAAAAATGCTGCAATATCACTAGCAGGGGAACCTATGCTCTATCCCCGTATAAATGATATGATATCCGAATTTAAAAGAAGAGATTTTACTACTTTCCTTGTTACAAATGGAATGACACCATCAAAACTTGAAAACCTTGAAACTGAGCCTACACAACTATACATATCATTAGACGCTCCAAATAAGGAGATATATAAAGATGTGTGTCAACCACAAATTTCGGGTGGGTGGGAAAGATTAAACAAATCACTGGATCTTTTATCAAGCTTCGACTGTAGAACAGTTTTAAGAATGACATGTGTAAAGGATTATAATATGATAAATCCTCAAGAATATGCAGATATTATNNGAATTATGTGACTATGAAATTGTTAACAGTGCATTCGAAAGTAGAGTTATATTATTATCGTAAAGAACTAGAATTACGATTTGAATAAAAATCACAAAGAATAATCTAATCTCATAATATTTTTTATTGAATTATAGACAAAGTCAAATTAACCACACCACTAGTTAAACATGATTTAAAGGGCTTTTAATGATTTAAAACAATAGATTTAATTAGTAGGTAAACAATACATTGAGAAGGAATTAAAGTTAAACTATCAAGATCCATGAATAAAGGTGATTGTTATGAAGAAGGTATTAATTGGATTATTTTTGATTATAATAATGTTAAGCCCAGTTTATAGTGCATCTGGTTTTGCTGTAACCTACGGGGAAACAACCTATGGTAATGCAAATCTGAAAAATACTGTGAACACTTACTTCCAGTCAAAAACCAGTAAAAATATTGATGATGCAACTTCCAAGGTTGTAACTGCCTCCGAAGTAAATTTAATTTCAACTAATATTACTGGAAAAACTTACCCATCTAGTCAAATATTTTCTTGTGCAATGGTGGATTTAAGTTATAATCAGGGAATTGATGTGGTTGTTGATACTAGTAAAATAACAGTTGTAACTCCCAAAATGTACGCTAATGCTTTGGAATCTTGTGGAATAAACAATGGATATGTGGTTGTTACATCTCCTGTTCCCGCTTCTGGAGAAGCCGCCCTTGCGGGTGTTCTCGATTCTTATGAAATAGCTGTAGGAACACCAATACCGGAACAGGCAAAAAAAGCAGCTACAGAAGAACTGCACACCGAAACTCAAATTGTAAATGAAACGGGAGTAGATCCAAACAAAATTGCTGACCTATTTTCAAATGTAAAAAATCAGGCCCAAAGTCAGAATCTTCAAGATCCTACCAAGATCAAGGTAATTGTTGTAAACATTGCTAATAGTATGAATATAAATCTAACAGACCAACAAGCCCAGCAGATTGCTAATACAATCTCTGATTCACAGAAAGCTCAGTCTAGTTTAACAAACTTCAAAAATCAGCTTCAAAATGCTACAAATCAAGCCACAAAATCCGGAGGTATTATAGATCAAATAATGAACTACCTACACAGCATCTATAACTACTTAACCAATCTGGTACAGCAATATAGTTAAAAAAAGATGGAAATCTTTGAATTTCATTGTTACATCCCCATCTCTTTAACTCGTAACAACACTCCCAGGTATGAGGTCCATAAAATTTAATGATCAACTGATATTAATGGAAACAAATATCCCATCTTCATTTTAGCTGGATGACTTGTTCATTAAAAGATTAGATGAGAATTATTAGTATTATATATTTTTTTGATCTTATACTAATGGTAATTTATTTTAATTGAATCATTACCCTTTAAAAAAAAAAATGATATTATCTAAAGAAATAAAATATTAAAATAATTAAAAATATTAAACAATATCTTTACACAGTTCTACTGCTTTTTTTGCAGCTGCTTCCATTGAAGTTTCATATGGAACACCTGCATCTTTAAGTATTCTCTGCCCTTCTTCTTCATTGGTACCAGTTAACCTAATAACAATGGGAATTTTGTGATTTGAAGCATTTAAAACGTCCAATACTCCCCTTGCAACATCGTCTGCTCGAGTTATACCACCAAGAACATTTAAAAATACTGTTTTAACATCAGGATCAGATATTACAATGTTTAATGCCTTGACTATATTTTCCTGTGAAGATCCGCCTCCAATATCCAGGAAGGTTGCGGGTTTACCCCCGTAGAGTTTCAACATATCCATTCCACTCAGAGTAAGGCCAGCACCATTTCCAATTACGGCTATGTTGCCGTCAAGCTTTACATATGCAAATTCTCCCTTAGTAACTTTTTCAAGCTCAACCAGACATTTTTGTCTGTACAAAGAGTCATCATCAATTTCTAACTTCCCATCTGCCGCAATAATACCGTCTGCAGTAACAATCAATGGGTTTATCTCTGCTATTGTTGCATCGTACTTTTGGAATACATTGAATAATTTACAAACAACTGCACCCAATTTAGTTATCTGTGAATTTGGGACACCCATTTTGATGGCTATCTCCCTTCCATGGTATGGTAAAAATTCATCTAGTGGATTTAAATAATGTTTAATTATTTTTTCGGGGTTATTCTGTGCAACATCCTCAATATTAATACCTCCAGACATGCTTGCCATTATAAGCGGTTTTTTAGCAGATCTGTCGAGTACGATGCTTAAATAGTATTCAGATACTATGTCAAGTTTTTCTTCTACAAGAACCATTTCAACTTTTTCATCCTTCAAAGTTGAACCCAAAATTTCATTTGCTTTGGTATAAGCTTCATCAGGGTTATCAGCAAATTTAATTCCCCCCGCCTTACCTCTCCCGCCTGCAAGTATTTGCGATTTGATTACAACAGGTTTTCCAATTTCAGATGATACCCTCTTGGTTTCTTCTGGACTAACTGCTAATCTACTTTGGGGTACAGAGATTCCTTCCTCTTTAAATATATCCTTTGCTATGTATTCATGAATCTTCACTTTGAACCTCCTAATCAAGCGAGTTTTAAACCCGCATCATATGCTGCCAGATTTTTCTCCTCAGTTCCCGGAGGCACACTTTCAGCTATGGCAGCCCTAACAGCTTCTTCGGACACTACCTTTGTAATCCTGGTTATAGCCCCCACCATAACAATATTAGCAACTACTTTAAGCCCAATTACTTCTGCTGCAGTTCTACTCGCAGGAGCTTTGTAAAGTTTTATATTATGTTTCTGAACAAAGGGCATGACTTCTTCTTCTGAAATCATGTCAGGATCCACGATAAGAATTCCTCCATCTTTAAGATCGTCCAAATATGCCATTAATGCGGGATGGGACATTGCAATAAAGATGTCTGGATTCTGAACTTTTGGATAATCCACTTCACTGTCACTCACAACAACTTCGGTTTTAGAAGCTCCTCCCCGAGCTTCTGGACCATAAGACTGGGTTTGAACCGCATGTATGCCATCGTGAAGTGCAGCTGCTTTTCCAATAACAATCCCTGCAAGGATAATTCCCTGACCTCCAAATCCTGCTATCCTAATATCTTTACGCATTTCAGTCCTCCTGGAAGGCTGATTTTATTGAAGATGGTTTTCCAGTAGTGCATTTGTCTCCAATAAGTTTGCATATTTGTTCTGTGAATTCTGCCTCTTTCTTGTTCTGGAATTCGCCGACTATAATCTTACCTTCAAGATCAGTTGCATCCATCTTTTCAGCCCTTCTTTTAGTTATACTCTCGGCTTTCATCCACTGCATCATGGTTACAGCTGTTTTCATTTTATTTTTCCTGCCGAAATATGTTGGACACTGTGAAACAGCTTCGATGAATGAAAATCCCTTGTTCTGAAGACCTGCCTTAATAGCATTTGCAAGCTGCACAGGATGAGCAGTTGTCCATCGGGAAACATATGATGCACCAGCAGCTTTGGTAAGTTCTGATAAATCAAATGGTTTTTCAACTGCTCCAAATGGGGCTGTACTTCCATAGCTACCTGTTGGGGATGTTGGACTTATCTGTCCGCCTGTCATTCCATAAATACTGTTATTTATACAAATTACAGTGAGGTTTATGTTCCTCCTTGCACCGTGTATAAGATGGTTACCTCCGATGGCAGCTGCATCCCCATCACCAGTGAATACCACGACATCTAATTCAGGATTTGCAAGTTTAAGTCCAGTTGCAAATGCAATTGGCCTTCCATGGGTTGTGTGTAGTGAATCGCATTTAATGTAACCTGGAACCCTGGATGAACATCCAATTCCAGATACTAGGGCTAAATTATCAAAATCAATTTCAGCACGTTCCATTCCATTGAAAAATGAGTTCATAACAATACCGTTCCCACATCCTGGACAGAATATGTTGGGAAGTCTGTCTGTTCTCAAATATTTCATAAAACGATTTTGGTTCGTTTTATCCATAATTTTCATCTCCATATAAATTCAAGATCATGATAAGGATTTTATAATAAGTTTAGGACAGATAATATTTTATATCGTCTAATTCATACACCTTTCTTAATACTTTCAAGTATTTCGTTGGGTTTGTGCATTTCTCCTCCAATTTTAGGGAGAAGCTGAACCTCATGGTTTCTTAAAATTCTTTGGACTTCATGGAATATTTGTCCGAGATTCATTTCAACAACAATGACTTTTTGAGCATTTTTAGCTGCTTCACGTAGCATATCCTCAGGGAATGGCCATACAGTTTCTAACTTTATGAATCCTGCTTTTAAACCCTCTTCTCTTGCCTTCTTAACCGCTGTAATTGCTGATCTCGATGGTGCACCGTATGCAACTATAAGAATATCTGCATCTTCGGTATAACTGGTTTTAACAGTTGCAATGTCGTTGGTATTCTCTAGTATTTTGTTGCATAATCGTGTGACAAGTTTAGAATGGGTTTTTGGATTTGAAGCATCTGGATATCCTCTTTCGTCATGAGTTAACCCAGTTATGTGTAGTTTGTATCCTTCTCCAAATGGCGGCATGGCAGAAGTTCCATCGGGTTCTGCTTGGTATGGTAAAAACATACCCGTACTTTCAGAAGGCATTTTTCTTGCTCTAATTTCCATTTTTTCGGGTATGGTGATTTTTTCTCTCATGTGCCCAACTATCTCATCGGCCATAATCATGACAGGCACCCGGTACTTTTCTGCTAGGTTAAAAGCTCTTGCTGTGAAGTCAAAACACTCCTGAACAGATGAGGGAGACATGGCTATTATTTCATAGTCACCGTGTGAACCCCATCTAGCCTGCATCATATCACTCTGCGAAGCCATTGTTGGTTGTCCGGTTGATGGTGAACCCCTTTGCATGTTCACTATTACCAGGGGAGTTTCTGTCATTGCAGCGTATCCAATGTGTTCCTGCATAAGGGAAAACCCCGGTCCAGAAGTGGCAGTCATACCTTTAATCCCTCCCCAAACTGCCCCTATAACAGCTCCAAGCGCGGATATTTCGTCCTCCATCTGGATGAATGTTCCACCTTCTCTTGGAAGAAATACCGCCATATCTTCTGCTATTTCTGTTGAAGGAGTAATTGGATAGCCAGCAAAAAATCTACATCCTGCTTTTATGGCCCCTCTTGCACAGGCTTCGTTACCCTGTATAAAATATTTTTCAGTCTTCATCCTTATCATCCACTGCTATTGCTTGATCTGGACACATTAAAATACATAAACCACATTTTGTACATTTATCCTCATTTTTTGGACACGGTACATGAATCCCCTTTTTATTAGGGATTTTGGATTCCTCATAGACTTTAAGTGGGCAGAATTCTTTGCATAAATTGCATTCCTTACATAAATCCTCGTTAATAGTTATCATGTTCTTTACCTTCGGTAATGTTAATATTTATTATCCAAGACTATTCATTGGATATTAGCCTTACATTTAATTAAAGAGATCTATTTATTTTATTATCAATTAATTGGATAAATCAATATTTCAACTTTTTGTTCAAAGTTCGTGGAAAATAAGTTATAATTCAATTTTTATTTTAAAAATAAAAGTAAAGTTCATAGGCAATGTTGGAATTTTTTTTAGTGATACAGTTTCATACATTTAAATGGAAAATTCCAGATATAGAAGTACAAATCCTTTTATACACTATATATTCTTCTAAAAAATAGTTATATTCCGTTATACACAAAAATATTCATTTATTGCTGTATTTGAGTACTATAAACACTAACAGATATTAAATAACTCATTATTTAAGGAATATATAATTTAATATAATTCCATGTTCCATTCTAAAATCCATTGTTGATTTATTTTCCCACCAAAATCTAGTTTTTATAAACAGTCTATTTGAGTAATTAAAAAAAATAGATTTAAATACATTCACCTTCTAATTTTTTAAGGTTTAAAGCCGCAGTTGGGCATATTTCCAGACACTTATAGCATAATTTGCAATATTGTGGTGAATTAGGACATATTGTATCCTCTTTAATTACAAAAACATTGGTAGGACATATATATGCACAAGCTCCGCAATGTGAACCACGACATTGATCATTATCTAATGTTATATTTACCATTCTCATATATTATTCAACCTGTAAATTTTATCATTTTTTTAAATCTAATATGGGATGTCTCTTGAATTTATTATACTCAAAGTAAGAAATATCGGAAAGAAGCAACCTACTTCCGATAGTAAATATTTATCCCATCACATATAAATATTGATAAAATAATAATAATTTTAAAATATATATTAACATCATTCAAAATAGTTCTATATTATTAGTAAATACGAACAGGATAATTTAATTAAATTTTAAAAAGATAACAATATCTTCATAAATATCTATAATTTTTTAAATTGATATTACAGAATTTAAATTATTCACGTTAGAAAATATATCATCTCTTCTTATCACAACTAAAACAATACTCAACATCCCTATCCGTCTTAAAAACCTTACCGCAGCCTTTACAAACAATCTCTTTGAATGAAGATTTCTTATCCACAATATCTAATGAACATGAACATTTCCAGCCCATTTTACCCTTTAACTTCTGTTCAAACGCTTTATCTTCATCTAGATCTTTAACCATTTTGGAATTCCCCTTCTTTTAAATATCTTTACTTTGTTTATTGTTATAATTTTATTCATTAGTTTCTAAGAATTTTTGATCCTTGAAGGCAGAAATATGCTGGTAATAAGTCCTAAAAGTAATATTAATGCCAGAATATTAAATGTTTGTTTCATTGCCGAACTTATTGTTGAATCTAATATTTGATTCACTTCTGACAATGTACTAGGAGGAACATTAAGAGTACCCGTCTGCATCTTCTCTACATAAAATATAACACTGCTGTCTATTTATTCTTTAGTCATATTTCCAGATAAACTGGAACTTTCAATAGATGTGGTGATACCGCCAAAAATTCCTAATAATAATAAAACACCAATTAAAGCCGTACCAATGGAATATCCTAAATTTTTAAATGCATTAAAATAACCAGCAGCATCTGTTTCTTGATCGTTTCTGACTGCAGACATTGTGAGATTTGTTAATTGTGAAAGTAAAAATCCTATACCAATACCAAATATCACTGTTCCAAGTATGATATCAATAATTTGAGTGTATAGATTAAATGATGTACCAAGGATGAGTGATCCTGCCGCTGCAACTATAAAACCAATTATTAAGATGTATCGAGAGCCAAAAAAAGATGATAATCTAGCGCCAAGCAGTGAAAATAGTAAAATAGTAATTGATGCCGGTAAAAGAGCAAGACCAGTAGTAAATGCATTTGAATCTTTCATAAATTATCCTCTTCTATAATTCCAATAACTTTGGCATTAAACAGTTATAGTATACTATATCTCTTTTAGAACATTTCATTCTATGGATATAGGAACAAATTTACAAAATATCTGGCAACATTTTAATCTCACTTAATTTTCAATTGTTCATAGATCATTAAAATTAACCTAACAATACAATAATTTATATTCTAAAAAAAATGTTAATAATAGGTTCAACATAAAATGGTATATTATATTAGGCTTATTTAGTATATTCATAACCTCTTATGTATTTTAATAGCCTTGATTAATATTTGTTGAATTAATAATCCTTAATTTGTAATTCTTAACCGATAGTGATATAATGAAAGAAATACTTCAAAAACTTGTAAACGGTGAAATAACAGCTGAAACAGCTGAAAAAATGCTCAAACCCATGCAGATCATGGAGCTAGAAGATTTTGCTAAGATCGATGTATGTCGTGATATCAGAACAGGTGCCCCGGAAGCAGTTTTTGCTGAAGGAAAAGAAAACGAAGAAATAGTTAAAATACTTATGAACTGTACTCCCAATGGCCGTATAATGGTAACAAGACTTCCAAAAGAAAGATTTGAAGATATTAAAGATGAATTAAATCCACTTATTGTTAAAGGGTTCAAAGTTGTGTACAACAGAAGGGCCAAAATTTTAATGGTTAAAAACCATGAAGCGCCAAAAATAGGTAAAATTGGAGTCATAACCGCCGGCACATCAGATATTCCAGTAGCCGAAGAGGCCAGAGTAGTTGCTGAGGAAGCAGGTTGTGAAGTTTTAACATCCTACGATGTGGGTGTGGCAGGAATTCATAGACTTTTTTCACAAGTACGAAGAATGATAGAAAGTAATGTGGAAGTTATTATTGTGGCGGCTGGAATGGAAGGAGCTTTACCATCTGTTGTTGCTGGACTAGTGGATGTTCCTGTTGTTGGTTTACCTACTTCAGTCGGTTATGGAGTTGGTGAAGGAGGATTCACAGCGTTATATGCTATGTTACAGTCATGTGCTCCAGGAATTGGCGTGGTTAATATTGATAATGGTTATGGAGCTGCAGTATTCGCTTCAACAATAATTAAATCAAGACAAAAACATCTTTAAAATCCCCTTATTTTTAGTTCGCCTAATTTATATCGGTAATTATTTAAAAAAATTGAAAAAAGAATGGTAAAAATTCAGTTCTTTCCACTTATAAGAGATCCTATAGCACCACCAACGCCTACAACAAATCCGCTGGTAACAAAAATATAAACAATCCATGTAACCGATGCAATTGCCGCTGTTGTAAATCCTACCAGGCCCGCAGTTATTGTTCCGCCTATTAATAAGATTATTGAGATTACTATTGCACCAAAAGCGCCTGCAACAAGACCATTTCCAAATCCTGTTAAGACACCTCCACCTACCATAAGACCAACAATAATGCCTGCTAAGAATAATCCAACACCAATACCTATTGAATGAAAGAAATATCCAAACACATTTGACAATATCACAACCATTATAAACCCAACAAATGCTGCTGTCCAGTTCACCAAAACTAATCACCCCTTTTGTTATAGTAATATCATTTTGTAAAGTAGAATATATTCTTACAAATATATAAAGTTCTTTTTTTTAGTTTTAGGATTAATCAACTTCTTCAACAAACATCAATGGATAATTTAGTTCTTTAATAAACTTCAATCGTATTATTGCTCTTTTATTCGAGTAATCAGAAACAACCTTAACATCTAACATTTCACCTGTCAATGATATATAGTCGAACTCATTTTTAACTTTATCAAGTATTTCCCTATCTATTTTTATTTCAACTTTATTAATACAAGGCTGAAGTGTCATGGCATCTTCAATGGATTTTTCAAGAGTTTCTACATTTTTAATACTAACTGGAGTTCCAACAAATTGATGAAACAATGCCCCCATAGTTATGGCACCCTCAAAAATTGCCCTTTCCCTTTTTGTAATATTTTTAAAGTATTTTTCATCAACATCCATTTTAAACACCGAATAGATCATTAACCCATGCTAATTTAGATTCAATTGCATCAGGAGGACTTGGGAATAAAAACGCATATATTAATAGTATGGTTATGGCTATCGTTGCTATGAATAGGATATATTGATCCTGTTTAATTGGATAGAAATAGCTTAAAATGGTACCACTTGCAAAAAATCCTATGATAATTAATATGGCATATGGAGGATCATCTGCCGGTTTTTTTTCTGAATTGTTAATAGGATAAATATTTTCCTGTTTAGCTTCAATCATCAACCTTTCTTTGTCTGATCCCAAAGGATAACATGTTATTAAGAATAAAACTTTACCCTGTTCAATTGATAACATATAAGAAGCTGGAACTACCGTTGAATTCATAACCTGATATTCTACATTGCCTATTCCTGGCCACTCAACAGTGATATTATCCCCTGCTTGAAGTTTATCAAGATTTAAAAATGGAGATCCATAGAACGTTCTATGCCCGAAAATTGCAACCGTTCCTAAACTTGGTTCAGCAGATCTGGGATCATGATATATACCATAATCTATGGATTTATCATTTATAGCTTGATCAATACCTATTTTAGGAATTTCTAAATAAGGAGTCTCGGAATTATTTCCAATAATGTTATCTGCTGATGCATAATAACTCACTTCAATTAAACCGTAGAGAGTTATGATCAACATTCCAATTAAAACGAAAAGAGTTGAAAGTTTTATCATTTCTTTGATGTTAACTTACTTCCAACTAATAAGTTTATCGTAAAAATTTAGAGTATCCAATTCCTGCTAAAATCACTATTGCACCTATTATCAACAGGCCGAATGGAAGTCCTGTATTCTTAGTTGGTATGGTCAGAGGATCAGAACTAGGATCTGAACTAGGATCACCTGCTGGATCTGGTAGAGGTAAAGAATTTATTCTGGATGACGGAGACTGTGTGTTTGCCGGAGTAACACTGTTTCCTGATGGCCATTGATATGTGTACGAGTAAGATTTTGTCTGACCGGGATACAATGTAACATCCCAAGCTGCAGTTTGTGCTTGTGGGAATTCATCATCAATCCAATCAACTGTTGGATTGGAGGCTGTGAGTGCTGAATTAATAGGTACGAGTGGTGCCCTAACGTTACCTTCTACCCTAGGTCCTGTGGTTTCCATATTTTTTAGGAAGAAGAAAAAGTGTCCCTGCCATAGTTCAAGCTGAAGATTAGGATTTAAGACATTTATTTCATCTGGCATGAACCAAGTAGCTGTTAATCCTGGATCGTTAATTACAGGCCAGAAAGTATTATTTATCCCTGTTCTTTCTATTACAAATGGAACTCCATTTGCAACCATTGTAAATGTTACTGCTCGTGTTTGACCAGAGTCAACTTCCCACCCCAGATCACCACCAGGATTTAGCACATTAATCATTCTAATTGCAGCAGGGTCTGTAGAAATTACTGTCCATCCAATATTAGGATTAACCGTTCCGTCACCGGAATATAATTGACTTACTTTGAAAAATTCCGCATGGTTGTTATTATTTTTAATAACTACATGTATTGTGGCTTGAAGGTATGTAAAAGCTAAAGTAGAATTATCAGATTGGATCCAAGCAGCCTGATCGCTAGCAGCATCAGCTACAAGTGTACTTGAAACTCCTAAAACAACGAATAAAACTGCTAACGCAGCACATAAAATATTGACCCTGTTGAAGACCATTAATAAACCCCCGATTACTGGTTTAATCGTTACCCATTTGATAAATATTGCCCAAAAAAAATTTAATTGCAACCTCCTTATTCCTCTAATAATTGGTTGCAATTTTTTTGTGAATCAGATATTTGTCTTATTATTTTCCTATGACCCATATATTTGGTGAAGTTCTTGTATCATCCATGTTGGTGCGCTCTGAGTTGGAACTACTAGGTATAAACTCGAAGAAGCTAAAAAGTTGTCATTCTGAATTACCCATAATGCATTTGCCCTAGGAACCTCTAAAACAACCAAATAGTTAGCCGACATGTCTCCAAGATTTGAAACCCTTTCAAAGTTAGATAATTTCCATCCATAAGCTGTTAAGAGCGTGTTTATCTGTGCTTGGTTCCAGTTTCCAGAAGCTCCAGCTTGTAGAACCTGTTCTATAGTTCCGGTAGCTTGTGATCCACTTGAAACACCTAACCCTGAACCATCTATACTCACTGCTGTTGCACAACTCAAGTTAGCATTGTAATCACTGCTACTTGTTGTATCCCTTAAAATCGCTAGTACTGTAGCTCCACTAATTTCCGGAGCTGCACTATTTGTTGTAGAAGGGGCAGCTGTAGTATTATTTCCAGTTGTTGCTGCACTGGTATTCACATTTTGATATACATCTACAGAATCCCCAACATTAAGAAGTCCTCCTGCAGCTTGTATTCTAGATAAGTATACTGGAATGGCAACAGTATCCGGTGTTGTTATTTGCATATTAGCTAATACACTTGCATCTGCTTCATTAACAACTGTCTGTGCATCCGCATCTTTAACAATTAAATTTTTCACGTTAGCAGAACTTGCAGAAGCAGCATCAACTGTATTTGCAGCCGGTGTAGTAGAATAACTTATTTGTACCCGCCCATAAGGATCCGACTTATTAGTAATCTGTTGAGTCTGATAAGTCCTCCAATCAGTGGTAGCAGGGCCAATTACGTCCACTGCAAGAGCCTGATCTGGTGTTTGTGCGCCGGAAATCTTCAACAATAAACTGCTTTTATTTGGATCGTTAGCCAGAGCACCCTTGAAATAAGAGTTGACTTCGCTAATCTTGGCATTTTGTGCACTAACCAACGTTTGTTGATAAGGTGAATAAACAAGGAAGTAATATCCTGCCCCCACTAGTATAATTAAAATAATACCAAAAACAGCTGCACCAACAAGTGTCCGTTGATCGTCTTCAGGTAGTTGTTTCCCTAGTCCCCCACCTAAACCCGCGAATGCACCGGGTTTTTTCTTCTCTGGCGGTCTCAGACGAGGTTTATCAAGTTGTGGTTTTGGTTTAGGTTTTGGCATAGGTCGAGGTATTTTATTATCAGGAGATACTTTTTTATCCCCATTACTCAATTTAACCCTGTCATTATCCGATTTAGGCTTATCACTATCTTTATCTTTAGATTTGCCTGAAACTTTCCCTACCATATCTTTAAGTCGTCCTCCGATATCAGAATTATCGGAATCAGATTTTTTCCCGTTCTTCCTGAGATCAGGGGTATCGTTTTTATCTTTATCTTTTTTTCCTAGTATCTTATCTAACATTTGGACCACTTCTGCGAAGCTTGGCGTATAATCCCATGAAAGGCACCGCTAATAAATATATTAATGTGGTAATGAATAAAAGCTTTGCGGGAATATTTGCCACCGCTGCCAAAATGTGTTGTGGCAAAAGTGTAGCAATTATAAGTACACTACCTGCAAAAACTATTTTAATTCCTTTAAATTTTGGATAAGAAATTGTGCTTACCATTAACACTGATACCACTACCATTATGACAAGTGCCAAGTCTGCTCTGAAAATACCTGAAAGGTAAAATGATCCAAGGATCAGGGCTGTTGATGGTATGGGTAAGCCCACAAAATTTTCATCTGAGCCTTCCCCCGAATCTGCAATTACATTAAACCTTGCGAGTCTTAAAATCCCACATAATAGTATTAGGAGTGCTACTACTATATTAATGTATGGTATACTAAACGAAGCGCATGCCGAATACAAAAGCATTCCCGGTGCAACACCAAACGAAATTACATCAGATAATGAGTCAATATTTTCACCAAATCCAAACTTATCAACTCGTTTAGTCTTTCGTGCCACCCAGCCATCTAACGAATCAAAAATTACTGCAACTAGCATAAACTGTGCAGCAACAGCCAGATAACCATTTAAAACCATTATGATAGATAAAAACCCGAAAGAAGCGTTTCCCATTGAAACTAGATCTGCATAACCCATGTACTTCTTCATATTCATTTTAAAAAACCTCTTCAGATCTATTTAGGTGACATTCACTTTTTCAACTAATTCAGCCATAATAGTTTCTCCCGCTGTAGGTTTCTCACCTTCAAAAACCATTACTTTGAATTTATCGTAGGGGATTATTAAATTAACCCTAGATCCAAATCGTATCATTCCCAATCTATCACCAATCTTTACCATATCCCCAACATTAACATATTGTACAATTCTTCTAGCAACAAATCCTGAAATTTGGACAACACCTACTTTACCATACTCTGAATCAATAACAATTAAATTTTTTTCGTTTTCAGTGCGTACATCACCCATAGCAATCTTAAACTTACCTGGATAATATTGCGTCTTCACTATCTTTCCTGAAACTGGAGCTCGTTGTACATGGACATCAAATGGAGACATGAAAGTACTTATCAGAATCCCTTTCTCTCCGTCTTTTAAAATGTGTTTCATAATAGGATCATCAATGGAATTTACAATTTTCATGAAGTCAATTTTCCCTTTCAATATCTTACCATCTGCAGGTGCTACAACAACACCCGCTTCTGTGGGTATATTCCTTTTTGGATCTCTGAAAAATTGCATTATGAATGCTAGTATAGAAAGAAAGATGAAACTGATTAAGAAATAACCAAGAAAAAATGGTAAAATGGCTATAGTAAATAAAATTCCAATTTTTTTTATAGTAATCCCCTTAACAAACACTGCGCTATCCCCTTTAAATGATAATTTATAATAATTTAATATAAATAAAGGTG
>PLTK01000127.1 GCA_003164415.1 Methanobacterium sp.
AAGTTTTAGAAGAACTTGGCGAAGATATATCTCGACAAGCATTGTTACTTGCTAAACACGCTAAAAGAACAACTGTTAAAGCAGTAGATATTGAATTAGCTGTTAAAGAAGTAATATAAATAATTTCTTTTAATAATTTATTCCTTTTTTTATATTTTTTTAATTAATCCGGGGATTTTTTTTACTCATCAATGAAAACCTTTATATACTACAACTTTTACATTATAATTGTGGATGAAATTAATCGGAGGTGAAAATGTGAAAATTAAACTCGCAGGAATATTTACTGCATTTATTTGCTTAGCAATGGTTACTGGAGCTTTCGCAGCTACACCAAACAATGGTATGAGTTTACATACTACAAAGACAATTAAATTACAGTCTAATCCTTCTACAGGATATCATTGGGTTGCAGAATTTAATACATCAAAAGTAATAGTTGTTAAACAATCGTTTAAAGCATACAACTCGAATTTAGTAGGTAGTCCAGGTATTGAAACCTTCGTATTCAACGGAGTTAAAGGATCAAAAATCGTCCTTAAATATGTAAGATCTGGTGATGCTAAACCACTAAAAACAGTTACATATAAATTATAAATCAACTTCATAAAAAAGACACAACTTTCCCAAAACTTTTTTATAATTTTACTCGCCCCCCCAACCATGAGTTTAAGAATTAATTTATTTTGGGAAAGTTGAATTCTTTTTATGATATATTTTTTAAAATTCTTTTTTTTAAATAAATAAATTCAATTAGAACAGTTCAATAATGGGGGTTTTATGATATCCAAACTCGATTTTATAATGATAATTTCCACAGAATTTCACTGTATAATTAAAATAAATTTAAAATATTGAAAGGATTCAACAGATATAATGTTAAGAAAAGAAATATTAAATTCTGAACTTCCTGGAAGAACCTCAATTAAGAATGGAAGTAATTTTCAGAGCATATTTGATACCGCACCTATTGGTATTTTCCACTCTACTCCCGAAGGTAGTTTGTTGGAAGTTAATCAATATTTATCCTATATTTTAGGATATTCTTTCCCTGAAGAATTTATGTCTACCGTTAATAAAACAAATCTTGATGAATCTTTCTATGTAAATAATGGAGAACGTCAACGATTGGTTGGAGAGGTTTTAAAGGATGATTTATGGCATATTTATGAAAGTAAATTTTATCGAAAGGAGGGCATAATCATCGATGCAGAAATTTCAATAATGGCATCTAGAAATTCAGATGGTTCTTTAAAATATTTAGAAGGTTTTGTATATGATATAACGAAACTTAAGAAGAATGAAGAACAGATTAAACAAGAGGAACTAAAATACAGGACTCTTTTCAATTCATCCCCGGATTATATCATAATTGTGAGTTGCGAGGGCATAATATTAGATGTAAATGAAGCTGCTCAAAAAAATTACAGGGTTACCATACCGTGATTTAATTGGTAAACATTTTAAAAATATTGGAATATTACCTGAAGATGACAAACTATTACACCAAAAAAAATTGTCAGAACTGTTCAGAGGAATTGATGTCAAACCTTATGAATCAAAATTCTATGATATAACTGGTGAAATAAGCTACATAGACACTGATATAAAACTCTTGAAAAAAGAAGGGGAAATAGTAGCTTTTCAAATAATTTCCCACGACATAACCGAGCGTAAGAAAAATGGGGAAGCAATTATAAAATCAGAATCATATTACAGGACCATTTTTGAAAATACAAGTACAGCAACATTGATCTTGGGGCATGATGCAATAATCTCCCTTGTAAATACTGAATTTGAAAAACTATCAGGATATTCAAAGGAAGAAATAGAAAATAAAAAAAGTTGGATGGATATAGTTACAGAAGGAGAAAAGGAACGGGTTAGAAGTTATCATGAGCTAAGATCAATGAGACCGGATAAATCTCCGAATAATTATGAAACCCAATTAGTAAATAAAAACGGTTACATCCGAGATATTTATGTAACTATTGCATTAATTCCATATAGCACCAATCGTTTGATATCTTTTCTAGATATTACCCGTAAGAAAAAGTATGATATAGAACTTCAAGAAAGTAAGACAAAAATTGACATTGCAATGGATGTGGCTCAATTGGCATATTGGGAATACGATGTCAAAGTGGATAGATATACATTCGACGATCAATTTTATGGATTATACGGTACTGATGTTATAAAAGAAGGTAAGACACAAATGTCTTCTGTAGAATATGCTGAAAAATTCATACCTCCCGAAGAATCTTCCATCGTGGGTACAGAAATACTTAAAGCTTTAGAAACAAATGATCCCAACTATTTCGGTCAAGTAGAACACGTCATTAAAAATTAGATGGTGAAAAACGTTTTATTACAGTTAGGTACTGGATTGTTAAGGATAAAAATGGTAAAACAACCAAAATTTGTGGGGTAAATCAAGATCTTACTGAACGTAAAAATGTTGAAATAGAACTTAAAGAAAGCGAGAAAAAATATCGTGATCTAACAGAACTATTACCACAACCAGTTTTTGAAAGCGATTTAATGGGAGATATAACATTTGTCAATCGTATTGGGCTTCCAGTATTTGGTTATAGTCAAGAAGACCTTGATAATGGATTGAATATATTCCAGATTATAGCTCCTGAAGATCGTGACAAGGCAATAGAGTGCAATCGAAAGATTTTAAATGGNNATGAAAATATAATTACCGGAATTAGGGGTGTGGTTGTTGACATTACTGCACATAAAGATGCTGAAAATAAAATCAAAGCTTCACTTAATGATAAAGAAGTTTTACTTAAGGAAGTACATCACAGAGTAAAAAATAATATGCAGATCATCTCAAGTTTACTCAATTTACAGATACAATATATAGACGATGAAGATGCTGTTAACGTACTTATAGAGAGTCAAAATCGAGTTAAATCAATGGCTATGATACATGAAAAATTATATTTGTCTAATGATTTAACTCGAATAAACTTTGTAGAATATATTGAAAGCTTGGTTTCGAATTTATTTTATTCCTATAATATTAACAACAAGATATCAAACCATTACTCGAAATAGACGATATAAATTTAAATATGGAAACTGCAATTCCCTGTGGACTTATAATAAGTGAACTTGTATCAAACTCTTTAAAATACGCATTTCCCAACGGACAACCCGGAGAGCTGCTTGTATCACTTAGATCAGAAGACAATTGTTATAAACTAACAGTTCGGGATAATGGTATAGGACTGTCAGAGGAGCTTGAATTAGGAAATGCTAAAACTTTAGGTCTTAAATTAGTTCAAATTTTAACAGGTCAAATTGATGGTGAAATCACAATTAACAGAAAACCCGGAACCGAATTTATAATTACCTTCAACGAATTAGTATACAAGGATCGGGTTTAAAACTACATTCATAGTTAACCTGTGAATTACTGTTATACAACTTAATACAGGTTTTCCTACTTTAAATCAACATCTAAATATTATTTACTTGATTTAAATCTATTTAAGTTATCAAAAAAATATAAATTATAGATAAACTAATCACAACTATCAAGATAATGTTTATTAATAATATTTTGAATTTAAACGGTGTTGATTATGACTTTTGCAACAAAATTAGAACTAATAAAACGAAATGGTAATGAAATATTTGAAAAAGGTTTAAATGGAGTTCGATCCATTGAAATAATTTATAAGAAGGATAAAATTATTATAGAATTTGATAACAGTTCTGAATGGGATTATAGAATTATATCAGTTCATAGTTTAGATTCATATCAATTTTCAGAAGAACCAGAAAGTGCTTAAATATATTTATGTAACTCCAATTCCTATTTTAAACGAGTTTAATTCCTATAATTTATTCTTTACAACATGAAATATTAAGAATTTTCTTTTTTTAAAATGATCTTAAATTTATGATATTGTTTAGAAATTTTATAATAATATTAATTTATTTTTACACTNNGCAAGTTATGTCTAAACTTTTGTAGATTTTTAAATGAAATATTCTCTATATATGTATCTACTCCAAATTGAAATTTATACAAAAATAGGCTTGTTAAATAAAATGGGATTAACTACTTGAATTTAGTTATAAATTGGCTACTAACTATCAACAGAACATATAGATATAAATTATAAAAAATGTTAACAAATTTTTAGTGGGATTCAAAAAAATATTCAAATATGTTGCAAATATATTTACTATATCATATTTCCCATAAGAAGTGTTAAAATTTATTTATTAAATTTGTTGATTAATTGAATTTTTTTAAACAGTTTTTAAAAATTTAGATTTTATTTGTTGTTTAAGGATCTATTTTTTGGAAACATTTAACCTATTCAACAAATAGATGTTCTGTTGTTAAATGTGAATTATTGAAATTATTATGAGAGGTACTATGTTAGAATTTGATGAAGATATTTCAACTACAAGGACTACATCNNGATGATCAGTGTAACTTCCTAAACCGTAAATCCATATTACATTATAAAGATGAAAATTTTAATGGGAAGACATATGATTCGTTGGAAAGTAAAATTAAGAAACATTATGAAGACCGTGAAGATATTGAAGTAGAATTTAAATCTTTTAATAATTATAAAAAGATTGAAATAATAATTACCATAAATTTTAAGAAAGAAGATGAGTATTATCATTTAACAGAAGATTTTAAAAAAGATTTTAAAGAATTATATGGAAAATACAAAGATTAACCTGGAATTGGGTTTTTTTTAGCATAAATCCAATTAATATACTCGATGAATACCCTATTAAAGTCCTTGAAACTTAAATAGGTTATATCATTTTTAATATAATTTTTTAATATTATAAGGATCGTATTTTTTTTAAGGATTAAAAATAGGGATTTGCTCAAGACTAATTTTGTTAGTGATAGTTTTGATTTGATAATATTATTAATTCTAATTTTAAAGTGGGTAAATTAAATACTCTAGGAATGGATTTCGTCATTATTATGACTTCTGGTGAAATATAATATTTTTTATCGACATATTTTTATTTGAAATGTAATTATAACATTCTAATAAATTATCTCCAATGTAAATTTACTAATATTGGATATTATACAATTTTATAAACACACAACTTCCACTATTAATTCTTACTCAATTGTTGTATTTCCAATACTTTATTTTAACTTATTTTTAGAATGAGACCTAGTATTAATTAGTTAAAGTTCATATTTTGTTAGGATTATAAATTGGGTAAATATTTTTTAAATATATCTGAACTGCATTTTATTCTTTTTTAGTTTCATCCAATTAGTGCGGTTGGTGTCCTATTGAGATATTTGAAATATATTATGGGATGTTTATGGTACTCTTTAGAGGGTGGTGGTTTTAAACCACAATTTTGTATAAATGATTTAAATACTAGATCATCATATAGATTTATGGTTGAATGTTAAGATCATATTAGTTAATAAATTCATTAAAAAATTGTGAAAGTTAAACCTTGTACTTTTTATTGTAGGGTGTTATTGCATAGTTCACAATATAAAAGAGGTCAGGAATTAGCTTTAAGGAGAAGTTCAGATGACATGTAACGTATTAGTTGGTGGAGGATGGGGTGACGAAGGTAAAGGTAAATGTATAACCTACCTTTGTTTCAACGATAAACCAGATATCATAGCAAGAGCAGGTGTGGGGCCAAATGCAGGGCACTCTGTTGAATTTAATGGCGAGAAATATGGATTGAGAATGATCCCATCAGGGTTTGTGCATACCGGTGCAAGACTACTTATTGGGGCTGGAGTACTTGTAGATCCAGAAGTTTTCCACCATGAACTCGACTACCTTAACAAATATAATGTTAAAGAAAGGACTTTTGCAGATTTCAGGTCGGCAATTATAGAACAG
This sequence comes from Methanobacterium sp., assembly GCA_003164415.1. Classification (GTDB taxonomy): domain Archaea; phylum Methanobacteriota; class Methanobacteria; order Methanobacteriales; family Methanobacteriaceae; genus Methanobacterium_B. Next base: position 5,889 of record PLTK01000127.1, read on the forward strand.
AAACATAAAGATCAGGATCGGGCATCAGACTACCTTTCGAAAACAATAGGAAGTACAGGTAGTGGATGTGGACCAGCTAATGCAGATAGGGTTATGAGGGTAGCAAAACTTGCAGGTGACACGCCTTCGATGGACGGATTCACAACTGACGTTCCAACAGAAATCAACGAAGCATTAGATGAAGACAGAAATGTTTTCATAGAAGGAACTCAAGGATATGGATTATCACTGTACTACGGTACATATCCATATGTAACAAGTAAAGATACAACAGCAAGTACCGCAGCAGCAGATGTGGGAATTGGTCCTACAAGGGTTGATGATGTAATAGTTGTATTCAAATCTTATATTACACGTGTAGGTGAAGGACCATTCAACACAGAAATAACTCAAAAAGAAGCGGAAGCTTTAGATATTGAGGAATATGGGACTGTTACTGGACGTAGACGTAGAGTAGGTACTTTTGATATGGATCTTGCAAGGGAATCTTGTATGATTAATGGAGCAACACAAATAGCTCTTACTTGTGTAGACAGGATATTTCCAAAATGTGAACGTGTTAAGGATTATTCCCAGCTTTCACAAGAGGTTAAAAACTTTGTTGCTGAAATTGAAGGCGAAACTGGTGTTCCTGTAACTATAATATCAACAGGACCAGATCTTGTGGATACTATAGACCTCAGAAAAGAACTTCTCTAATAAATTAATTTTTTTTATATTTTTATATATCAATAAAATAATAATTATAAGTATGAATTTAATACAAATAATGGAGAAGATATCTGAAGTAAAGAACCTGATATTCTATGATACAAATGTCTTTGATTGTTATACACAATTAAAGGACGATTATTTTTGTATTATTTTAATGAACTACACCAGTTAAAGTGTGATGATTTTTATGCTCTGTTTGAAGGATTTAAGAATAGGAACTAATAAAAAAAATAACCCTATATTTGGTTGAAAATATGATACGTATTATGATTGTTGAAGATAATCCTGGAGATGCCTTAATTTTATCTGAAATGCTTAAAGAAATTTACAACGACCAATTTGAACTTGTACATTTCAAACGTGTTGATGAAGGATTAAAGCACATTAATGAAAAATTTGATATCCTGCTTTTGGATCTTAACCTTCCAGATAGTCATGGAGTTGAAACTTTTAATATTATGAATTCACATTTACCAGATTTACCTATAATAATTTTAACAGGTCTTGCAGATGAAGATTTATCAGTTAATATTGTTTCTGAGGGCGCTCAAGATTATCTGGTTAAAGGACAAATAGATAAGCAGCTGCTTTCAAGGTCGATAAAATATTCAATTGAACGAAAAAATATAGAGATAAAACTCAGGAAAAGTGAAGAAAAATATAAAGAAATGGTGGAAAAGATTCAAACTGGTCTCTTTGTGATAGACTTAAATAATCAAATAACTTATATTAACAATCAAATGGCAGGAATGTTGGGATATACAGTAGAAGATATGATCAACCAAAATGTATTCCGTTTTATTCAAAAGAATTGTAAAAAAGTATTCAAAAACCATTTGGATATTGACAATAGAAGTATAGGACAAACCTATGAAATGCAGTTTATTACAAAAGATCGTTCACCATTATGGGTTTTAATGTCCACAAGTCCTTTACAAAAATTTAACGATGAATATATTGGGGCGATTTCTATTATGACCGATATAAATGCACGTAAAGGAATGGAAAAATCAATTATGGATGCAATGATAGAAAAAGATAGTGATTTCTCCTCAATGATGGGTAACATGGTCGAAGCTGTTAAACCATTAATCGAAGATGATAAAGTTAAAGATTTTTTCAAAGGGAAATTCACATAAAAAAAATAAATTTCAATTTGATATTATATTGGATATTTTTTTTTTAAAGACTAAAATTTAAGCAAATCTTTA
>PLTK01000212.1:0-3110 GCA_003164415.1 Methanobacterium sp.
ATATAAAATCCGTTTTTTGTTTAGGTAGTTTATTCTATTAAAATTTAAATTCTCAAACTTTGTTTTAATGTTATCTTGAATTTTTGTAAGTTTAACAGATACTTTAAAGTCAGCTATTTCTTCTATATCAGCTGGATGTGTTTTATCAAGAATTGCCCTCTGTTCTTCTATGAGTTTATCTTTATTATCATTTTCACAGGCGGAGTTATTCCTATTTTGATATATATAAGTGGAATCGTCTAGGATATGTTTCCATGATCCTTTCCTGGTTCTTTTGAAAAAGTCATTTTCATCTAAATTACCCAATTCTTCTTCATTAAAAAGTCCTACTTCGTTAATAGTTGTCCTTTTAATAAATATACAAACTCCATTAACTGTAGGAACTTCCATGTTTATATTAGTAGATATTTTTTCAACCAAAGAGGCCATACCATTTAATGTTAGAAATATGGGTAGTTCATTTTTTCTCTCTAATTCTGGCACTGAAAAGATTCCGGCATCATTTGAAAATGGAGTTACAGTACCTATTTTTTCATCTGAATATGATGCAACAACCAACTTCTGTAACCATCTTGATGTGACAACTGTACTATTATTTAGTATAACCACATCACCATCAGAATGTTTTATTCCAGTGTTAATATTTTTAATATACCCCTTAGGACTCTGATTAAAGATGATTTTTACGTTTGGTTGTTTATCCATTTTCTTTAATAACAATTGAATTCGTTTATCTGTGCTACAATCATCTACCAATATTAATTCATATGGAATTTTAGTGTATTTCAAAACACTGTCTATACACTTTTTAGTATATTCATAGTTATTGTATATTGATATAATAATAGAAATTAGCTTATTTGAATTAACAGCACTCAAGATATTGTTTATTTGATACGTTGAATGTTCTTTAATTTCTAAATATAACATTTCAACCCTTAACTTATTTTTAATATTTTTATTGTTAATCCTTCTTCCCTCTTGGATTCCATACAAACTGTAATGTATTAGGGGATTTAAATTAGATTTTTGAACATCGCTGTAGCTTTTTAGATAGTAATCAGAATCAAATTCAGGATGTGGTCTTCTTCCTTCTTTAAAACCACGGTACATATAGTGTAGAATAGGATCTGCACCTGAAGATCTTACATCCACATTACTCTTTAAATAATACCCTAAATCGAATAAATTATGCTTTTTTATGGCCTTATAACCTTTAATATTAATTAATGCTTTTTTTATACCCGATTTATCCGTTTTGAATAGTAGGTAAAGGCTTGGAAATTTTGATATAAATCTTTGAGCAATTGAGCGATTATAATTATCAAGATATTTCATCTCATAAAAACGACTTTTAAAGTAATCCATATCATTGTAGAGCTGTTTTATTTGATCATCGTTTTGTTTCACCCTGATCTGAATATCTGATGAGTTTAATTTGTTCTTGGAAAGTTTCATCCGGGATTCGATATGATTTATCTGTGTCTCTGCCTTGTTTATTTGAATTTCCTTAATGTTTATCTGGGTTTCGTTCTGATTTATTTTGGATTTAACATTATTTAACCCATTTTTTAATGATTTTAATACGTTTTTATTCTTATTATATTCATTTTGAAATATATTATTTTGAATTTTTGATTCACTCAATTTTATTGATAATTTAACTCTTTCATCTTCGTGGATATCCTGTAGATCAATACTCCCCATTACATTTTCAATGATATGGTCTATTTTATCATTTTTTAAATACAAAATTCCTAAACCCGAAAATTGATCAATAATTTTGAAAGAAAAATTAAGATCGGATTCATTTATAAAATCTTCAACAGCGGTTAAAATTCTATTTCGAGGTTTATTATCATGGATACCCGTGAAGAAAATGATGGGATACTCATTTGGTTTGGATTTTTCTTCGATTACCTTAAGTTCATTGTAAATAATGCACCATTTATAGTTACCATCGATTAAAACGATATTAAAATCTTTTAAAGAAGGTAATCTGTTTAAACTTATCTCNNAGCAATATTTTAAAATATTTTCAGTTTGAATGCCATTACCAGAGCCAATTTCAACGATATTTCTTGCGTTTACAGCCTCAATAATGTGTAAAATTATATTATTCCAAAACCCATCCATATTCACTAATAATTCTTGAAATATAAAAACTTTTTGTTTCAAATAATACTCATTTTACTCAAAAAAACTAAATAAACTTAATTAACGGTTAAATCTAATTATATAAAAATATAATAGTTTAAATTAAAATTTAATAGTGAAAATAGTCTTAAAAAATACTTCGAAGAATTTTAACAGAGTTTTTTAAATTGAAAATCCTACGGTTTATAATATTAGAATAAAAATTTTCTATTATAAATTGATAATTGCTATTTTTAATGCAGATTATTTTTTAGCTGTTTAGATTAATAATCTAAATTATCCTATAATCATGTTTTTAGTCTTTATAATTCAATTTTTTTAATGGGATATTATTTTATTAACATACAACAATCTTTATTGTGAAGTATTACAGTGGTGAATCTTATGAATGATTTGGCAGTCATCGTTCCTAATTACAACGGCAAAAAATTTCTAAATGCTTGTTTTAAATCAATAAAAAAACAGAGCAATATTTTGGAAGTAATTATAGTCGATAATGGCTCGGATGATGGCAGTGTTGAATTTATAAAAGAAAATTATCCCGAATATATATTAATTGAAAACAAGGAAAATCTTGGATTTTCTAGGGCAATTAATCAGGGAATTAAAATATCATCGGCTGAATATTGTTTCTTACTCAATAACGATGTGGAATTAGAATCTGAATGTGCTTGTAACCTGTTAAAATGTATAGAAAAGGATAAAAATATCTTCGCAGTAGCTTCAAAGATGGTGAATTTCAAGGATAGAGATATTTTGGATGATACTGGAGATGAGTATACTGTTCTTGGTTGGACCAAAAAGGTTGGTCAGGGTAAGTCCTCGAAATTGTATACCCATGAAAGGGAAATATTCAGCGCATGTGCCGGTGCTGCATTATACAGAAAAAGTATCCTAGATATCATTGGATACTTCGATGAAAACTTCTTTGCATATATGGAAGATGTGGATAT
>PLTK01000212.1:3117-4497 GCA_003164415.1 Methanobacterium sp.
TATAAGAACATGCCATGGCCTCAGCTTTTACTGAATCTACTGTTTTTATTGATTGGTTTCATGATAAAATACCTTTTCTTTGTAAGGAAGGGATATGGTACTGATTATATAGCTGGACTGAAGGATGGATTAAGTTCATTAGATAAAATAGATAAAATAAGATATAAAAAGGGCAGATTTACCAACTATCTGAAGATCGAATGGATTCTCTTAAAAAATACCATTAAAAGTATCTATTTTTAATCAGGACAAAAGAGAAATTATTTTTTTAGAAATTAGTTAACCTTATTTTAAATTAAAATAAATAATACTTAAATTTATATTAATAACGGCCTACTATGTAATTCTATAAAATATACAATGAATAATTAAATAATATTGATTTTCTAATTTGGATCTGAATCCGAATATGATAATTATCATTCAGGAGAAATAAAAATTGGATTTATCCATTATAATAGTCAACTACGAAACTTACGATCTTACCAGACAGACCATTGAATCTGTTATAAAACATGAACAACCATTTGAATACGACATTTTTTTGGTTGACAATGCATCAAAGGATAAAAGTATTGAAAGGTTACAGGAATACTTTCAAAAAGAATCTGAAATCGGTTTAATTAAATTTATTTTAAACAATGAAAATAATGGTTTTGCATATGCAAATAACATTGCTATAAAAATAACAACATCAAAATACGTGCTTTTACTTAATTCTGACACCATTGTAACAGGCAACTGTTTAAAAGACTCTGTTAACTATATGGATACACACGAGGATGTTGGAGCACTGGGATGTAAAGTTGTTTTGCCTGATGGTAAATTGGATAAAGCCTGCCGTAGAAGTTTTCCAACATTTAGTGTTTCATTCTATAAGATGACAGGTTTATCAAGTTTATTTCCAAAAAATAAACGTTTTGGAAGGTATAATTTAACATATTTAAGTGAAGATGAAACCTACGAAGTGGATTGTATAGTTGGAGCTTTCATGCTAGTTAGATCCAAAACCATCTATGAGGTTGGACTTTTAGATGAAATATTCTTTATGTACGGTGAGGATATTGACTGGTGTTATCGTATTAAAGCTGAAAATTGGAAGATAATTTATTATAGCGATGCTAAAATAGTACATTACAAAGGGGCCAGTAACAATAGAAAACAGAATAAAAAATTGACTTATGAATTTTACAGGGCAATGTACATTTTTTACAATAAACATTACAAGGAAGGATATCCATGGATTACAACCGCAGCAACATATATGGGAATTTGGGGAATGTATGGATTAAAGATGTTTAAAAATTATATTATACGATAAGAGAGATAATTTTAATCGAATTCATAAACATGCTGAGCAGGGTTATTCCATGATAAGAG
>PLTK01000090.1 GCA_003164415.1 Methanobacterium sp.
AAAATTTATGAGACTACCTCAAAATGAAAAAAAGATATGTGATTTTCAGATATTATCTATTTTAAAATAGTTTTTACCATTTTTCATAGAGAACAATATCCTCTAAATTCTTTCTTTGTTTAGTTCTAGGTGTTTCATTTGAATAACCTAAAGGAGTAAATACTAAAGGCAAAACATTTTCGGGTACATTTAATACTTCTCTTGCAGCTTCAAGGTCGAATTTTCCTATCCAACATGTTCCCAATCCCAATTCAGTTGCTGCTAAGATTAAATGATCCATAGCAATGGTTGTATCTACTTCAGCATAATTTTTACCGTCATCACGTGTCCATCCATCATCTAGTAGTGTACACGCACAGATAACGATTGGAGCGTCAACAAAAAATTTCCTATCGTATATACGTTTTAAATTTTCTTCGTTACCACGTGTTTTTAAAACTATTAACTTAAATGGTTGAAAATTATGGGCTGTGGGAGCTAAACGTGCTGCATCAAGCACTTTATTTAATTTTTCTTCTTCAACAGGTTTAGATTGATAATTACGTACACTATATCTTTTTTGGATCAGATCTGCAAATTCCATTTTTCCACCTCTAGGTTTTTTAACTGTTAGTATAATTATCCGGATTATATCCCTTATAAATTTGGAAAATTAACCATATAAAAATAAATAAAAAATATGTTTTCTTTTTTAAACTAAAAATATTTTAATATGAGTAAAAAATCGAAATAACTATCTAAATTTATGATCATATAGTCTAATAGTACACTTTGCACTACATGTGAATGATTCGATTCATCTTTAAAATTTAATGGAGTATAATAATTCATTTCACCATTTAAATAATGGTTCTTCTTAATTTAGTATTAATCTGCTTAATTGTCGAAGTTAAAATAAATCAACAATTAAAAATTGTAAACAACCAAATTCATTTAATGTTTACAATAATTATCCCTAATAATTAAAAAAAAATATATTTAAAATTAAATATTAAGATCTAAATTATCTAATAATCAAGTCATATCATAAAAAAAAGGTACACTTTTTAGAATTAAATTATTTATTAATAATGGTAAGTTCATATCACAATTACCTAAGATAATTATATTTGTCGTTTAATAAGTAAATAAACTGTTCTAAGTGGTATTTTAAGATTTTCTGATATTCTTTTAGCAGGAACACCTTTATTGTACAATTTCTTAACTTCTTTAGCCTTTTCTTTGGTGTATTTAATTTTACGTCCACGTTTAAGACTTGAATTTTTAAGGTAGTAAACTGTTTTAATTGGCAGATTAAGTTTTACAGATATTGCCTTTGGACTTTCGCCCTTATCTAGTAAGGATTGTATCCTAGTTGCATCGTTTGGACTGTATTTTTTTGGTCTGCCCCTTCTATTAACTGGTTCAATAACAATTCCAAGTTCTGTTAGGGCAGCCATATATTTTTTGGAGATCCTTGAGTAGATACTGACTGGACATGTTATCTTCTCCAAATTTGGGTTGCTGTCGAGTATTTCCATTATCTTACGTGATGATAGCTGTTCATTCACATACACTTCTAAAACCAAAAAAAATCAGCCCCTTAAAACTTTTTATCCCTTTATCATCTCTAGGAATTTTTTAGCCTTCTTGGTCTGGGGTTTTCCAAAGGTTTCAAATTTATTCCTTTCAAACTTAACATCTTTAGGATCAACCGAAAAAACATGTGCCGCAATATCGAGTGGGATATTACCAGTAGTATTTAAAAGCACAGCACCTGCAGCATTGGAATTTGTTTTAACATGAAGTCCCTTCATCTTATTTTCCATTTCAAATTTCTTTGAGAGTAAATTTTTAATATCATAAATATATACAATATTTTCCTTCATATAATCCCTTAAAATATTAACAACATCTTGATCAAAATCTTCAAATGCCTTGATCTGATTGATGTCAAGATTTGGACGAAGATTTGGAAATGGTCCAGAGTATTTACTCCTTCTATCGTAGGATGTTGATAGATAACATTTCACAATATCCCACAGTATCATGATCCTCGGAACTTCAACAAAGAGTTGTCTTTTCAGTTGTTTCCTGGATTCTATGTCGGTTTTAAGATTAGAATTAAGCTTGCCCTGTTTGTCCATCAGGTTTTTCTTAGAAAGCATGTCGTGGATTAGTTCGTCTTGGATATGTTCCCGGTCATATACATCTTCAACCATCTTTTTAGCCATTTGTTTAGCTTTTTGAATTGTTTCATCATATATCTTAAGTTTATCCAAATTGATGATGACGTCGTCTAGTATTTGACTAAAAACTCTCCTGGCCCTATTCTCAGCAAGTTTAACATATCCTATTGAAAGAGCTGTCTGTACATGTTTATCATTTATTATTGATGGTTTCTTCCTATGGAACTGCATGAATTCAATACGTGCATTTGAACCATGTTCCTGACGTATTTCCCGTTCATAGTTCATCTGATCCTTAGCATCAATATTAACCCGTTTCCTAACCCATCTTCCATCTTCAAAAACCTTAATTACAAGGGAAAGAGTGGTTACAACTCCCCTCTTTTCGTGTTTAAGTATTCTTACAATGGTTCTGAATGTTTCCCTTCCCATTGGAGAAAGTTCGGACATTTTAACCATATACTCCCCTGATAGTGGGAGATATTTAATTATTTCAAGTCTGTAAACACCCTGTTGATTTACTTCAAGATTTATATTGCTTGAACCACAGCTGCATTTACCGTCAACAAAGTTTGATAATTCGTGGCCAGTGAATTTACTGTTACAATCACCACAACTGAGAATAGCAAATTCTTCGAGATGACCTAATGCAATTTTATGGGAGGCTATAGCAGATTTAACTCGATCTAATATATTCTTTTTTGCAGCAGCATTCATTCGGAAGTACTGTGTATGTTTATTAACATCGTACATGTCCTCAACTTTCATCTCAGATTTAGGTGTGCGTCCATATTTCATGAGGGATCTGTAGGGTGTTTTATAACCCTTAATTTCCATTGTGTCCCTTAACTCTGTCAGTTCCTCGAGATTATTTTTAAGGTACATATATATATCAATAAAGCTCTGGAAATCATTAATTTCCTCGGCCTTAATCCAGTTATGTCTTATTCCGTCAAGGAATTTCTCTGCATTACCAATTAAAACTGATTCATTCATTTTATATTTTCACCAATCTCAGCACCTTCAACAGTTAAAAGACTCATATTATCGTCTGTTGCCAGTAACATACCCTCAGATTTGATTCCAAAAAGCTTTGCAGGCGGTAAATTTACCAGAACAATAACTGTTTTATTTAAAACTTCTTCTGGTGAGTACTTCTGTGCAACACCAGCAACTACCTGTATTTCCTTTTCACCAATATCTACCATGAGTTTTAGGAGGTTCTTTGATTTCTTCACGTTCTCTGCACCTATAATCTTCCCAACTCTGAGATCCATGGCAGCAAAATCATCTATTGATATTTCATCCTTCATAGTTTCTACTTCCTTTAAATTTTCGTAAAGTTCTTCCTTTTCCTTGGTTATTATATCATCATCCACCTTGGTAAAGATGGGTTTAGCTTCTCTAATTAAATGACTGGCTGGAATAAATTCTGCTGCATCGTCCCATTTAATTTCACCATTTATATTTAATATTTTCAATATTTCCTGTGTTTTAACAGGCATGTAGGGTATGAGTATAACTGCCATTGTCTTTGAAAGTTGATTAGCGAGATAAAGACAGTTAGCAGTCACATTTTTATTAGTTTTAATTGTTTTCCAGGGTTCTTTATCGTTAAAATATTTGTTACCATATTTAGCGAGTTTTATAATTTCAATTAAACCCTCTCTGAACTTGAATTTTTCTATGTAGTCTCCAACTTTTGCGGGTAATGCTTTTATTCTGGATTCAAATTCTTTATCGTATCCATCAAACTCTGATGGTTCTGGTATTTGTCCTTCGAAGAAACGTGTGGTAAATGTAAAGGTTCTGTGAAGGAAGTTTCCAAGAACATCGGCCAGTTCATCGTTAACCCTTCGCTGGAAGTCTTCCCATGAAAAATCTGTATCCCTTGAAAGCGGGGCATTTGCAATAAGATAGTATCTGAGAGTGTCTGAATCAAATGACTCCAGGAAATCTGATGCCCATATAACCCAGTTTTTACTGGTTGACATTTTCCTGCCTTCAAGTGAAAGGTATTCCCCGGCTATTATGGTGTAGGGTAGTTTGCATCCGTATGCCATTAGAAGGGCCGGCCAGAATATGCTGTGATGGTAAATTATATCCTTACCAATAAAATGTATGGCCTCATCATTCCAGTAGTCTTCCCATGGTTTTCCAGTTTTTTCAGACCATTGTGCAGCTGAAGATATGTAGCCGAGGAATGCTTCTCCCCATACATATATTATCTTACCCTCAGCACCTTCTAGAGGTACTGGTATCCCCCATTCCATATCCCTGGTTAGTATCCAATCCTTTAATCCTTCCTTTAACCATTGTAAGGCATAGTTTTTAACATTTGGTGGTAGCTTGTCATTGGACTCTATCCATTTTTGAAGATCATCTTGAAAGTGGCTTAGTTTGAAAAAATACTGTTTAGATTCTCTTATTTCAGGTGTTCCTTTACATATAAGGCATGTTGGTTCTATTAGTTGTGTTGGTTCCAGGTGTCTTCCGCATGCTTCGCAGTGATCACCCCTTGCTCCTTCACCATTACAGTGGGGACATGTTCCCTCAACATATCTGTCAGGTAAGAATCTTGAGCATTCTACACAGTAGGGTTGTTTAATAATCTTTTCATATATAAACCCCTTTTCGTAGAGTTTTAAAAAGAAGTTCTGTGATATTTCATAATGTTTTGGATCGGTTGTTCTTGAGAAGTTGTCAAATGATATGCTGCATGAATCAAGATCATTTTTGATCATTTCATAGTATCGGCCTGCAACTTCTTTAGCGGGCTTTCCTTCTTGTTCTGCTCGAACTGCGATGGGTGTTCCATGTTCATCTGATGCACATACAAATAGTACATCGTTTCCTTTCATCCGGTTGTACCTTGCATATATATCTGCAGGTATGTAAGTAGATCTTAGATGCCCTAGATGACACGGACCATTAGCATATGGAAGTGCAGATGTGATAAATACCTTACTCAATCTTATTCCTCCTTATATTAAAGAATTAAATGAATTAAAAGATGGATATAGAATGTTATCAACCTTTAAAGTTAAAATTTAAATAAGAATCATAGTCTAAGAATTATACCTTCTAATATATGAGATATATTCATTAAATAGTTTATAATATTCCCTATATAAAATAGTTAAGATCATGATATGAAATTTGTTATTCCATAAAAATAAAAATTGTCATACTGCCACCATCATTAGTTTAATTTAATCAAATAATAGTTATGAATTTAATAGATCATAAACTTAAATTTCTTTGAATACCATAGGATAATAATCAAATATTATTGGAGTGAACAATTTATGAAAGAAAATCCACATGTTAAACATCCTTATTCCATACTCAAACAATGTAGAAATGAAAGAAATAAGTTAATAATTTTGAACGATAATCTTCTTGAATGGATTGCGAATCATGTTTTAGGTTCAATAATATTTTTTGACATGGCAATAATTATACCATTATTAGCTATACCTGCTCCTGATTATATTAAAGCAATTGTAATAATATTATCAAGTAATTGGATACAGTTGTGGGCATTATTTGCATTACAACATACACAGAAGAAGGCAGATGAAGCACGTGAAGTTAAGGCAGATGCTGATCACGAAGCAATGACCCATATTGCGAACCAGCTGGATAAATTAATGGAAACAAGATAGGTTAACTTAATAAAAAACTATAAATAAACACATAATATAATTATTAAAAAAAATATGAGATGATAAAATCTCCACGGTTTACAATCCAAATCTAAAAAAACATTCATGGTATTATACGGGACCAAGCCCCTCATCAGAAGATTATAAAATGATGAAAGAATATCTAAATCAAAGATTTAAAAGAAAAAAGAAATTTAAAGACATAAAAGTTAAATTTTGTTAAATTATTAATCTTTTTTTTATACACAGTTGATGCTAGATGAATTAACCGATGGTAAATAATTAAGCTAGTTTATCTTCTATATTTGAAAAAAAATGGAGAATGGTACTTAATCATTCTACTTTTTGCTTAGTCTTTTAAAGCCAATTATTTAATAAAGCATTAAAATTATTTTTATTAAGGTATAATGAATTTTCGTAGATATAAAAAAAAATGGAGGATGTAATTATTAAAGTAATGATAATAACAAGTAGTCCTAATAAAGAAGGATTAACCGAAAACTGTGGTGAAGCTGCTAAAAATGGAGTTAAAGATGGAAATGGTGAATCTTTAATGATTCGTTTGAATGATAAAAATATTCTCAATTGTAATGCTTGTGATCATGGATGGGGTACTTGCCTACAGGAAAATAACTGTAAAATGGACGATGATTTTGATGATATCCATAACGCAATGGGTACAGTTGATGCTTATATTGTCATAACACCAGTATATTGGGGAGATATGAGCGAATCAGCAAAAGCATTCTTTGACAGGTTAAGAAGATGCGAATCAAGCTTTGATCCAGATAATATTAATAATATACAGAATAAACCTTTTATATGTGTAGCTGCCGCAGGTGGCAGTGGAAATGGTACACTTTCCTGCTTATCCAATATGGAAAGACTATTTCTGCATTTGAACAAAATGAACTATAAAAATATTACAAATTTCGATTATATAGGGATCACCCAGAGAAACAAGAGTTATATGTTAAAATCAATACAGGATAGTGCTAAAAAAATGATTTTAGGAGAATAAACAAAAAAAATTAAAGTATCATAAACAGGATCAAGTACATTCTTAAACTCTAAGAATTTCTTTTCTAATATTATAGATATTCCAAATTTTCATTCTTTTTTGAATTATATGCTAAAATATGGATTTATTTTATCTATAACCCTTAATATTTTATCCAGAATATATCTAATGAAACAAGTTAATTATCCTCATTAATTTTTATAAATCATATTACTATATCTGAATTTTACCTCTAATTTTATATATTATACAACTATATTCAATAATAGCTATTATTGGAATATAATACTCCAATGGATGTGGATATATATGAAAGATATTAGGAACGAAATTTTATTTGTAGTAGGGATACTATGCGCTTTTTATGGCATAATAAATGTTTATAACGATTTAGTTTTGGGATATTTAACATTATTAGATGTATTACAAGGATATGGATTTGATACATTCATGGGTATATTGGGTATTGTTTTGATTTACTATTCCGGGACAAGTTTGAAACTACATAATCATGAGGAAATAGGTTTAATTTTCGAGAAACAGACTCTCATGATAACTGTTTAAAATGTAAATGTTTTGATCCAAAATCTTTGACAGAATGTAAATTTTTCCATATAGAAATAGATGAAAATCATGTATGTGACCTACTAGAACCCCAAATAGAAGAGGAAATGTTAAAGGATCAAAATAATATGATAACCAATAACTGAACATGTTATAGATATTAACAGAATTTAAATCACGATCATAATAAATTTCTTAAAATTATTTGGTTGAACTATTAAATATTTTAGGTGAAAATTAATGGATATATTTGGAAATATTTTCTCGGTTGTATATTTGGGATATATAATTATTTTAATCTTTCTTTATGTTAAAGGAAAAGTTAGATTAATGTTACATCCTATCCTAGCCATTATACAGGGTATTATGATAACTTTCACTGTTAATTATCTGTTACTTACATCTATTGAGAATATAATGCCTGTTAATTTTATAATTATAGGCATATTTCTTGCATTTTCAATATTCATCGGAGGATTTGTAGCAACAATCTTTTCTAGAGATAATAAAGCAATTTTTGGAGTAATTACAGGTATAATCTTTGCAGTATTTATTCTAATTGTGGATTATAAAGATTTTATGGCGTACAATATTGTCATGAAATTAGTAATAGGTCTTGTCATTGTTTTAGCAGTTAGTATGGTACCTGGTGGAATTGGTGGTTTTATTGCACGTAAATCTAAAGAATCAATTAGTATAAGTACAGATTCTTATATTGATGAATATATTTACTGCATTGGTAAATGTGATTCATTAAATTTTAAATATAACCAAATATTAAATGGTGAAAACATACATGTTAAAGAATTTATACATGATTGTGAAGAGTTAGTCATGAAATTTAATGGTCTAAACGATCTAGGAGAGTCAAACGAGATCAATAAATCAATCATGATTGGAACACTTAAAAATATGATTGTACATGTTAAAATGAACTATCTAGAAAAATAATTGCCCAATTATTAATCTATTCTTATTAATATTACATTTACATGTTTTAAAGGAGTATACATCATAATAACCAACTTCAACCTTTTTATAAGATATTTTTTGTTCGGGATTATTTAATTTTATTTGAAATTTTTACTATTATTTATCCAATGCTCTCATAATCTACTTTATCTTTGAGGTTCATAAGAATATCATGGTTTCAGTAGCATTTATAAATCCACTCTCTGATGAAGGAGAGATTATAGTTCGAGAACTTGGAGATTTTGGAAGGGTATTATCTGATAATGATGATTTGATGCAGATTGTTACAGGTAGTAGATCCCAGGAAATATCAGATGATTCGTTTATTCCCCGAAACTATATTGATCTGGCAATTAAAAGGATTGAATGGTTTGTTAAGAAAAAAAATGACAGAAATTTTGATAACAATCAATACGATTTTTTATTCAATACAGAAATCTTAAAATTTGATGTTATTGCATTTTATCTTTTATGTCAAGCAGTAGGAGTTAAATATGGGCCAAATTCCCGGGAAAGTAGGGTAATGGTTGAATCTCAAGGTAAACTCATTGAATATCGTCTTGAAAAACTTTCAAAAAATGTGAGGGAAGAACTGGTAACAAATATCCTTAACAGTTTAATAAGCTCCACACATATTAAATGGACCTTCTTTGAAGATTTGATAAGCTCAAAGAAATTAAAGCTTCAAGATCTGATACTTGATCAAGGGGAAATAATACTGGATAAAGAGGACTTCCTAGAAAGATTCAGTCATAAAATACATGGCAGGAAACCAGAAAAAATGTATGAAGCCCTCATTGGTGATCGTATCAAAGAATTAGTCATGATCAAGATGGTCATGCAAAATACTGAGAATTATATTTTAAAGGTAGGCGAAAAATCAGATAGGGAAATAGAACCCAACCCCATTCTACTGGAACTTGCCGATAAAATATCCGATGTTCTTGCAGCATCTGTACGTAGCTATGGAATAGGAGGAAGTTATAGTGGAAGTGTCAAGGCATCGGCATTAAATCCTAAAGCATTTCCACCATGTGTAAAAAAGGTTATGGAAGGAATGAAATCGGGTGGACGTAATGATGCTATTATCATGTTTTTAACACCGTTCATATCATATGCACGTTTATATCCCTCTGTTTTCAGTGAAAACATTACAAAACAGATATCAGACATTGACCCATCACTCTCAATTGTGGAAAATGAAGTTCTTCCCCTGATATTTGGGGCGGCTGAAAGATGTACACCACCATTATTTGAAGACCAACCCCAAGATAAGGTGAATCTAAATGCAAAACTTGGATTTGGTATGCATCAAAAACCGGATCTTAAAAATGAGGGAGAAACAATATGGTACACTCCAATGAGCTGTGAAAAGGTTAAAATACATCTTCCAAGCCTTTGTAAACCNNATATGGAAAGTTAGAAAAGAAGCTAAAACAGAATCAACAACAGACAATAACGAATAAAAAAAATTCAAGAGATGGTAAAAATCGAATATTTAACACCTGCAAGTCCGGAAGAGCGAAAAAAATATTATCGGGAAGAATGGGATATTAAACAGATCCCAGATTTCATTGCTCATTCTATTCAGGAACGAGAATTTGGGTTTGACCATGTGGGAAGAGGACCCAACGACAGATACAAGGTCTTTAGAAACACCGATTTACTGAAACGTTTTTTAAAGGTTAGAACACCCTTTGCAGCATATTGTTCTGTTGCATATTATGATAAACCACGAAGAAGAGATAAATGGACCAAAGCAGAACTTGTCTTCGACGTAGACGCCAAGGACATACCCATACGAACCTGTGAATGTGAAGGAGTTTGTGAGATATGCTTAAACGAAGCTAGAGAAATTGTATGCGGAATCATCGACACATTAAAGCAAGATTTAGGATTAAAAAATATTCATATAATTTATTCTGGTAGAGGCTACCATGTGAGAGTATTAGATGATGATGTTACGCAGGTTAACAGCGATGTAAGATCCCAAATAGTGAAGTACATTGTTGGTGCAGAGGTACCAGAAAACGAATACAGCCTGGACTATGAAAAGGTATCATACGAACACTTTGTTATCCCATTTGGATATCCAAATGTGTTCACCGAACGTGTTAAATATTCAATTCTTCATCTAAACGAACATTCAAATCTAGATGAGGTTAATAAAAAACTTCTTAAGGATGTATTAAAATACAGACCCCTCATAGAAGACAATAACTGGGGAATGTTTAAAAACAAAATAGGACCACTACGTTACAAAAAAGTTGTAAATGGTATAGCATCAATGAACATGAGTCTTGTAGATGCTAAAGTATCAATAGATCTTAAGAGAATACTAAGACTTCCATCATCCCTACATTCAATGGTAAGTATGAAGTGTACCGAAGTTAAAAATATTGAAACTTTCGACCCATTCAAGGAAGCTGTTCCCAAATTCGTGTACGAAAGGAAAGAATAAAAATATTCGAATACAACAAATATTTTCATAGATATAATAATACAATTAATGGTCTTATGGTTAGAGGTGGAATTATATGGACAATACAGTTAAAGCACTCATCCTCATAGTTGTATTATTTTTAATAATAGGATTTTTAACCAACACCAACAACAATACCCAAGTAAAATATCCGTCAATATTATCTACATCTAATATGACAGACAATAATTCTAGTTTGATAAGTCCACAAGAAGCTATTGCTATTGCAAATCAAAATATACCAGCATTTGGCCAAGTTAGATATGGTGTTTTATTAGTTCCTAACGGCCATAACCCATATTATATGGTTACCCTTTACGGTAACGATGCAAGTCTGGATAATTATGGTCAAGCAATTGTTATTTCCAAGGTTGATGCTAAAACAGGACAATTTTTAGGTTCAAAAGTTTAAAAAAGACCATATCAAATAGATTTTAGAACTTATTTTTTTTTATATGATTTTTTGAACTAATTTTCTTTAAAACTATTTTAAAAGAAAACAGTAGCTAATAGAATCATTATTGGATTATATTAATACTCTTTAGGACTTAGCAAGTTATATTTTGAAGTAGGAGTAATTCAGAAGATTTAATAACATGTTAGGATAAATAATTTTTTAATTATAGAATTAACAGAAAATAACAATGAAATTGGTTTATACTAAACCATTATAGTTAATTCTGGAGAAATTTATGTATTCTAGATTTCAAAATAATAAAATTAAAAACTTGGAGTTCACAGATATTTACAAATTAGTGGAACCAATTAAAAAACTTGAAGACGGTAAATGGTTACCAGATATATATTCCATAGGAAAAACACTGAAAGAATATGCGGGTTTACCTTCCGATTATGAAATAAAAGCTTTTATAGAACATGCAGCCCAATTATCAGACTACACCGAACATGGGTTTCGTGTTCATCCTTCACTTCCAAGTATTGTACCATCACAATTTAGAGTGTCAGTTATTGAAGGGGTTACAGGAAACAATGGAGCCTATGCAGTTGGACCATATATTGCATATGCAAAATCTGCCCTATCTAAAGAGAAACTTGAATCAGAAAGAGAAAGATTGGGCAGGAATTTATTAGTATTTCCAGCTCATTCTATTCGCGGTTTAATGGCTTCATACGATATTGATATGTTCTGCGAGAAGATTAAGGAAATAGCAAAGGAATATGATAGTGTCAGAATATGTTTATACTGGAAGGATGTTCTTCTAGATACAGCAGATAAATACAAGAAACATGGATTTGAAGTTGTTACAGCCGGACATTATTATGATCCAATGTTTATGCCGAGATTAAAAAGTATTATTGAAACATCGACCATGACCATGTCAAATAAACTTGGAACCTATGTAGGTTACAGTATATATCTTAATAAACCGCATTACCTCCTAAAATCAAATGTTGTAATGGATAAAATCAGTAGCGATGGGAAGGAATTATCTGAAATTGAATATAATATTTCGCGTAATATGCGGAACAGACTTAAAAATCCTAATATTGATTTAATTTTTGAATTATTATCAAAAAATCAAGAGATCATCACAGAAGACCAGTACAATCATTTGAATAAATATTGGGGTTTTGATCAATTAAAAACACCACAACAATTAAGGAAATTATTATTAGAAATAGAGGGAGAATATCAAATAAAAACCAATGATATAAAATTATTAAAAAATAATATAAAAGATAAAAATAAGGTTATACAAAGAAGAGATGATTTAATCAGGACTAAAGACGAAGTAATCACGGAAAAAAACAATATCATCAAGGGTAGAGATGATACAATCCATGAAAAAAACAATATCATTAAGAGTAGAGATGATACAATCCATGAAAAAAACAATATCATCAGGAGTAGAGAAGATACAATTAATAAAATTATAAACTCAAACAGTTGGAAGATGACAGGACACGTTAGAAAAATATTTTCATGGATAAGATAAAAAAAAATAAAGTCCACCTCTTCCTGAAATTAGAAAATGTAGATAATAATCAGTGAAAATAAATATAAAAGTGGAATATTTAGATGTTTTATTTAAGATATTTTAACATCGATGATGATAAAAGTATTCACAATACAATTAGAATTTTAATTGAATGAATTAAAACGTCTATGGTTTTACTATTATCTCCAGCCAATTCCAATGTTCTTATAAAGGGTATTTCTGCCCCATAATCTTCTGAAATCAGTGCAATGGTAAGATTATCTAAAAATACAATACATCTTGTTAATAATGTACTTTTCATGCAGATTCAATTTTATATGAGATTAAAGGTTTTCCTGCTAGTTTTTTGATATTTTTTTGGGAGATACCCTTAGATCCTCCTCTAGCAGTAATTATTCCAAGAATACTTTTATTTCGATACATAAAAATTTTCCTTAAAAATTTTAATATAATCCTATTTTATCGATAGAGAAGTTCTCCTTGGTTTAAATAATGATGTAAAAAGTGTAAAATTTTACCTTCTGCCTTATCTGTATTTAAATATTCTTTTACGTCGATTATTTGATGTTCTTTCATGATCTTCTTTTTAAGATGTTTCCCAAATTTAAGATATCCTGATTTCTTTCCAGTCATAAGATCTGATAAAAGTGTTTCACCATCAATATAATCTCTTTTTACACCTACAACCCATCTATCCTCTTCTATCCATGCATTTTGACCATACTTTTCTAAAAATCTTTCCTGATGTTCTCTAATCCATATCTGTGGACCTTCATGTTTTTTTATGTAGGGAAGTTGCCATGTTTCAAATTCTATTAGAATAACTGCTTGATCATCTTCATCTGTCCATGATTCACTTCCAAAAATCGAGAACCCTTCTGATTCTGCTACCCTTACAATGGAATTTTCTGTCTTTTTTATCTGGGGATAAATAGCATCTGCCGGTATTTTTGGTGGTTTAAAACAAATAAGCACTGTTTTAGTTGTTCTTTTTTTGAATTGTTCCATTATGGTATGTGGTTCGGTTTTATATTTCTTTAACGTGAAATATTCTTCAGATGGGGTGTGTAAAAAGTTTCCAGCTGCAACAATAAATTCTGACATTTTTTGTAGTGTGAGGGCTGCAGCCACATTTCTTTTTTTATCGACCGGGTCGATTGCTATCAATGGATCTTTAAATAAACTGCCGGTTCCATAATTCTCTATATCTAATATATATCCATAGTTCCAGTTTTTAGCGGCATTTTGAAGTGTTTGTATGAAGTTATCGTATTTAAGTATCAGCATTTCGCATAGATACCCTGAAAAGCCACCAACTCTAAATTCTGATCCGTATGTTCCAACTGAATCCATGAATTTTTTAAGTAAAACAACTTCATCAGATTGTTTATCCGTTAAGTTAGCTTTAATATATTCTGTATGAAGTAAGGTTCGGTCAACAGCTGATTTAAGTTCTATGGAACTTTTTATATCATAGCATGGTACAAAGTCAACATAATAACCATCAATGTAACCTGTTACATATGGATGTGACGCGTAACGTTCTTCTGAACTACCTTGCATCTTTTGAATACATTTATGTCCAATTTTTAATCCGTATTCCTTGAGATATTCACTGGATGTTTCTAATGGAAACTTTATCAAAATATCAATATCCGCATTGCCTGCGAGCCATGTTCCCTTGGCAACTGAACCTACAAGAACAGCAGTTGCAGGTACATTATGTTCATCTGAACTTTCATTGAGGACTTTAATAAGTTTATTAGAAAGCTCTTGTACCTTCTTATCCTCTTCCTTTGAAGGTTTTATTTTCATTAAAAGATTATCATAATCTACATCTGTCAAATAAGTCACCTTTGAATTTAAAAAAATGTAAATAAAATATATATTAATTAATGCATACATCTGCAAGATCTTGCTATTTTAAATCTTCAAATTTGATGTATCTTCTTATGAATTGAATTTATATCATATATCCTAGTATTGGTGTATATTCCAATTTATTTATAGGTAAATTTCCTTTAGATCTGTGTATATAGGTCCAACAGGTGTTAGATCACTTTCTTTTAGAATTAACCTGTCGACATTCATTGTTCCTACATCAACATCTTCAAGTTCTGTTACCATTGAAACCAGCAGTTCTTTATTCTGCACCCCCTTAACACGTCCAATTGTTAGGTGAGGTATATAACTTCTTTCCTTCTTAAATCCCATCTTAACAAATTCCTGGTCAAAATCTTCCTGCATCCTTGAAAATTCATCGGGTTCTTCAATACCCAGCCAGATGACCTTAATATATCCAAGGCTTGGGAATGCACCGGTACCTTTTATTTTAATATCAAATGGTTTATAAGATTCTATTTTGTTCTCTGCCATATTAATTATGGTATCTGCCTTTTCAGGAGTTATATCACCTAAAAATTTAAAAGTAAAGTGTAAATTTTCAGGTTCAACAAATTTTACAAGTGCATTGGCTTCAGCTAGTGTTTTTTGTATTTCTATTATTTTATCAACAAGTTTAGAATTTAATTCGATTGCCATAAATGCTCTCATCGTATCACCTAGTTGCAAGATTCTTTATTCTGTTAAGACTTTCGTTAGGAGTTTCAATAGTGTTTAGAAGGTACACATCTAAATTACTGAAAAGTTCCCTGAAAAATTCTTTTCTAAGATCGAACTTTCTAATATTTCTAACCAATTGATGGGGATTACAAAAATCCTTTTCAATCATGAAATCCATTGCATCGTCAACATCAAGTTTAACAAATGGAGGATGTTCTTTATCCCTTTCAAGTAATATAACTGTTTGAAGCGTTGAACTTTCCCTTGTACGTCCTTCAAACAATGTATTTACATCGGCTAATCCTCTGCCGCGTGTGTCGAGTTTAACTTTTTTAAGTTCTTCTGAAAAGGATTTCCATACATTTATTATATCATCACGTATGTAAGAATTTTTTTCAGACGAATATACAACAGCTGCATTTTTAAAGAGTCTTGTAAAGAACCAATCATCGGATATATAATTAAAATCCTCGTTTTCAAGCAAACCATATGTAAGCGTGGATTTACCAGTTCCAGGTGGACCTATTATGGCTATTGCATGGCCTTTATAATCAACTGTTGAACCGTGTACAGAGTATCTTCTATGTACACTGTGATATTCTTCAAAGAAATCAGATATTGCAGCTAGTGCAATACTTTTTATCCAACCATAATAATCACAGTTTTTGATTATACATGTTTTAGAAAGTGGTTCGTACATAACCCGAAGTTTTCCACCGTCTATAACAGAAAATATTTTTGCATGTGGTCTTATGTCTTCATTCATGAATTTAAAGTTATCTTCCCATTCTTCTTTAAAATCTGTGTTATCTGTTAGAAGTTTGACACATGCACCGTGGATGTTAGCCTTTCTTTCATACCTTACTTTAGCAAGTAAATCATCAAAAAGGGCATCTTTATTGGTGGGGCTGATTATTTCAACTTGATATCCTGACATTTTACATCCTCAAAAATAATGGATAATTAACTACTAATAATATAATTATATAATTCAATTACTAATTATTTTTCTATTATTGTCTCTTCAATAGCCATCCCAAAATGTCTGGCACTTTTATCTAAGTATACCATTACTTTATCCCCTATTTTGAGTTCGGCAACAGATAATGGATTGCCATTATCTTGTACGAGTCTTATAGTTTCTGCATTTTGGAGAAGTGTTCTGATGGTCACACCCTCATATTCTGCTTCAACCAACATCAATGGTCTTTTTTCAATTTTCACACGGCCAACAACTGTGGTTTTGGTATTTCCATCTTTATCAACAGTTAATACTTCATCTCCTGTTTCTATTTCAGAAAGATATCGCGTCTTGTTACCTGGTGTCATTACATAAGCATGTACTGGTCCTGCATTAACTCTAAATGGTCTAGATGCCACATATTCACTTTCTAAGGATTCGCTGTGAACTAGGAAAAGTCCCTTAGAATATGAACCCACTAGCATACCCTCTCCAACATTCATTATGGAACATGTGTCTACACAGACCCTGTCTCCTGAACCAACTGGTTCTACACGCGTGATTGTAGCAGGTACAAGTTCATAGATTTCAGAATCTATGGTTTCAACTAGTTCTGCAATCTTTTTTATTTGTGAAATATTCTCGGGAACTATAAGAACACCGTCGGTACCATATTCAAGTGTTTCAAGTGCAAGTTTAGCTTCTTCAAAATTATTTACAGCAGCTATAATTTTAACGTCTACGCCCTGGAGTTTTGCAATGATATTCTCGAGCGGTATAACAGTCCAATCTTTACCTAGTAACACTAGATAATCTGCTACTTTTCCAAGTATTGATGCTAGTTCTTCGTGTTTCTTACTGCTAATCTCTACGTAGGCCGCAACTGTTTTACCATTTCTTTTTAAATTTGATACCTTTTCTAAATCCTTTGATTTTGATAGATCATCTGGAATTGTGTTGGTTCCATCACCTTCACCATTTCTTCCGACCATGAATATATCTGCATCGTCAGTATCAGACACAAGGTTAAGATTTCCAAGTTTTTTTATCTTGTCAACATCGGAGAAGTCAACAACATATTCTATTCCAGATTCAAGTGCTGTTGTAATGAACTGCTTCTTTATATCCCATACTTTTCCTTCTGCCATAATCCATGCAAACTTCATTGATATACCTTCCAGTTAATGAATAATTTATGTAGTAAATATTTCAAACTAAAATAGTTTGATAGAATCATCTAAAACGTTCCATTTTTAACTATTAACGCACGAAACATATTGTTTGGTTTGTAATGTGCTGCGAATATATTTATTTAAGATGTGCCGTTAAGGATATTGAGTGCCTCTTCCACATCTATGTTATCATGTACTATCCCTGCTATTGCCTGGGTTGTTTTTCTTGGTGATGGTGCCTGGAATATATTCCTTCCAATTGCAACACCAGCTCCACCAACGTCAACAGAATTTTTAACCATTTCAAGCAGTTCTCTGTCGGTTTCAACCATTGGTCCGCCTGCTATTACAACTGGTACTGGACATCCGTCAACAACTTCTTTGAAAGTGTTTGGATCTCCTGTGTAGTTAGTCTTGATAATATCTGCACCTAATTCTGCACCGGCTCTTGCAGCAAGTTTTACAACATCCACAGAATGTTCACTTGTGATCTTCTTACCTCTTGGATACATCATAGCTATTAATGGCATTCCCCATTCATCACATGTTTCGGATATTATACCAAGCTGTGAAAGCATTTCTGGTTCCTTTTCTGATCCTATATTTACGTGTACCGATACAGCATCGGCACCTAATTTAAGTGCCTTTTCAACTGTTGTAACAAGAACTTTATGATCTGGATCTGGTCCAAGATTAGTACTTGCTGAAAGGTGTATTATAAGACCTATGTCACTTCCGTATCCTCTATGGCCTTTTCCTACCATACCTTTATGTTCAATTACTGCGTTAGCTCCACCACTTGCTACTTCGTCAATTGCTGCGGCCATATCTGTAATACCTGCAACTGGTCCAACTGAAACACCATGATCCATTGGAACTATGACACATCTTCCTGTTTTCCTGTTTAATATCCTTTCAATCCTGATCCTTTTGCCTATCATAAAACACCCTCCTAGTTTATTTTAGAAGACCAAAGTTTGAATTCCTTCAACCTTGGTGGTATTCCATCGTTTCCAGACGATTCAAGCCATCCCATTTCGGATTTTACCAGCTCGTCTGTTGAAGCTGAATGTATAAAATCTAAAAGTCCTCTATTTCTTATTATAGTGACACGAGGTTTTAAAGTTGATGACCATATAAAAAATACCTTGAATGTTGTGTCCGGATGGTATCCACCACCAAGATCAACCGATAAAACATCGCATCTTCCAATTTCTTTAATTTTTTTAGCCACATCCTCTAGTACTTTATGAAGCCTGACATCTGCTTTTATAAATTCAACACTAGAATAGTCATCTGTAACTAATTTCATAGCATTAACAGATTCTGGACTATTATCTAGTGATATGATTCTACCGTCTGGTGAAAGATTATGTATGATTCTAGTTGAATTACCTACATGGCATCCAAGCTCTACCACTACATCATCTTTCTTAATAATATCTCTTAAAACTTGCCTATAAACTTTGATATCATATACAACTTTTATCATGATTTAAACCAAAAATTTTATCAAACTATCTTTTATAAGTTTAACACATCTCATTAAATCTTGATAATTTATAATTAAATGATAATATAAAAAATTATATTATTCGTTTTATTTTTACCAAAGATTATGATTTAACCCCATTTCATTTTTGTGTTAATTTATAGAGTTTTATACCGGTTATTCCTACCCATGCCCATGATACTATAAGGAATGCTCGTTGTGATAGTCCTGGATAAATCCCATACAAAATTGCAATCTTAAGGACGATTACAAGTATGATGGATATTAATCCGCTTATTAATGAATAGCTTGCATATCTGCCCCATACATTACTGTCTCTATTTTTTAAACCTTGCCAGATGAGTAATTGTGCAGCTATGATGGCGACAAATGCTGTTGCGCTCACAATATTATGGGGATTTGCAGATAGGTAACTTTCAGGGAAAATTCCGGCTAACCCAACACCAACAGCAAATAATATTACCATCCAAACTCCAGCTTTTAAGGATCTTCCCATTGGGGTTGGTAGTGCATTTCTAAGACCTAATGCAAATATTATGGTCAAAATTCCGAATACTATAAAATTAATATTTTGAAGTATTGCTAGATGACCAACACCCAGGTCACTTACAAAATTGTTGTACTGACTGTAACCCGGTCTTAATAAACTCTCAACAATAACCATAACCCAGAATATTATCGGGGCAAAAATACCACAAATAGCATAAAATCGTTGTTTATTCATATTACCACCATCATCATTAACCATCAAATCACACCTCGTTGTTGATAGAAATTATATTCCTTCACTAACAATCGAATTTCAAATAAATATTATTGTAATTATTATTCAAAGAATTTATTAATAATCTGAAAATACTAACCAATAAAAATCTTGTTAAATCCGTTATATACATAGTTACACGAAAATAGGTTCCAAAATCCTTCAGCATGGTAACAGTTGCATCCGTGAGTTTTCCTTCAGAAATTTCCAAGCCAAAACGTGTCATGAATGATAATATTCCATTATGGAATTGTTAACATCTAATGGGGGTTCGTATAATGCGGTTTTTTTTATTGAAGGTAATTCTAGTGCACATTCCAATAGGATAAAAGCACCAGAGCTCAGTCCAAATAAATTTCGTGCATCGGTTTTTTTTTATAATTGCATCTATATCTTCAAATTCCTTTTGCATGGAGTAATCTTCACCAAATGGCCCACTCAAACCGCTTCCACGATGATCAGGAATATATACTGTATAATTATTCGCAAGTTCACTTCCCAAAAGTCATAAAATGCTGAAGCATTGGCACCTCCATGTATTAATATAACACCGGGATGGCTGCCCATAATCCGATATCCTGTAACAGTACTGTCGTTAGAAATTACAGAATTAATATTATATTCATGAGTTTTAGACATAATGATTCTCTCATTTTATATATATTAAATAACATCTATGATTTTATTAATTTTATATTGAATATTTTTTTATTATGTAACGTAATCTGTCCAGTATTCCTTATATTAATTATGTAAACAATATATCTTTAATTTAAACCTTGAATCAGCTTTTTGGTGATTTTAAAGTGGTTGAATAAAAAATATAACTATAATTGTATTATGATTGCAATTTCACAAAATAGGTTTACATTTTAAAAAAAGAAATGAATTTACTATTTTAAAAATAAGTATTTACGACAGTAAACCCGCAAGATATCCTGTTGAAAATGCTTGTTGAAGATTGTATCCACCACTAGGGGCACATCCCTGTATGATTTCACCAGCAAAATACATGCCATCTACAACCTTGGATTCCATACTATTGGCTTTTATATAATCTCTTGAAACTCCACCACACGTAACAATAGCTTTATCTATGGGTAAATGTCCATTAACTGTAAGTGGGAATGCTTTTAACAGGTTTATAATAGAATTTCTTTCTTTCTTATTTATTTGATTCATCTTCTTCTTAGGATCTGTCTCGGCTAGTTTTAAAAGTACAGGTATCATTCTGTTAGGCACAAAAAGTTTCAAATAGTTCTTAACATCAACCTTTCCATGTGTCTCAAAAGCCTCTAACATAGTACTTTGAAGTTCTTCCATTGTAAGTGACGGTTTAAGATCAAGATATACAGTTATATACTGATTATCTTCGAGTAATGAAATAATTTTTGCACTGTTATCAAGTATTAAAGGTCCAGAAATACCATAATGAGTGAAAAGAAGATTTGCACCTTCAAACACCATTTTAGGATTTCTTATAATCAGACGAACATATTCGAGTGTAATTCCCTGTAAACCCTTAATCCAAGATTCTTTAACTTTTAATGGTACAATACCTGGTTGTATTGGAGTTACACCATGCTCTGTATCGAGGGCAATCCTGAAACCATCTCCTGTTGATCCGGTCTCTGTATACGATGCACCGCCTGTAGCAAGGATAACCTTTCTAGCAACAATAACAGTGTTATAGGCAAAATTCAACTTAAAAATACCCTTTCCCTTAGATGGTATCTTAATACTTTGAAGTCTAGCATTATAAATAATTTTAACGCCGTTTTTCTTCATTGATGTATCTAAAATTTTTAGGATAGATTTTGAATCGTCTGTAACTGGAAAAACCCTGCCACCATCTTCTACTTTGAATTCTAAACCTCTGTTTTCGAAAAATTCCGTGAGATCGTTGTTTGATAAACTTGAAAAAGCAGATCTAAAGAATGAACCTCGATGTCCAAATTTATCCAATAACTCTTTCATAGATGCAGTATTAGTTAAGTTACATCTTCCATTACCTGTAAGGAGAAGTTTTTGACCAGCAGATGAGTTTCTCTCGATGAGGATCACTTTGTGTCCGTTTGATGATGCTGTTATTGCAGCCATCATTCCAGCAGGTCCTGCACCAATCACTGCAACGTCATACATATCACTATTGTTGTTCATAATCTAGGGTTCCTGTCTTATTTTTATATTTTATATTATTTTTATTTGTAATCGAAATTTTTTTAGAATATAATAGTTGAGTTGAATAATTAATAAAAAAAAAATTAAAGAAATTTAAGGTGTAAGTCTCCTTCTATCCCTTGGGAAGAGAACTGTTTCCCTTATATTATTTAAACCTGTCATGGTCATTGTGAACCTTTCAGCACCAACACCCCAACCTGCATGTGGGGGCATTCCATATTCAAATGCAGCTAAATATCTGTTGAATGAATCCGGATTAAGACCCTGTTTTTTTATCTTTTCAACCAGTAAATCATGGTCATGTACCCTCATAGCACCAGAGGATATTTCAAGGTCCTTATACATCAGATCAAATGCACAGCTTTTTAATGGATTTTCTTGGTTAGGCATTACATAAAATGGTTTTATAGCTGTTGGCCATCCGGTTATGAAATAATATCCTTCCATCATTTCCCCCATAGCTTTTTCTGCAGCTCTGGACATGTCTTCACCATGTTCCATGTGTACACCCTTAGCATTGACCATATCTACCATTTCATCGTATTCTATTCTTGGAAATGGTGTTTTAGGTACTTGGAGTTCAAATTTTAGAGTGTCAAGATCGTCCTGACAATATTTTTTAACCTGTGTAACTGCATCTACAACCATTCTTTCAAGTAGATCCATTGCATCAACATCATCTGTGAATGCTGTTTCAACATCGATAGATGTGACTTCATTTAGATGGCGGAGTGTGTCGTGTTCTTCTGCTCTGAATATTGGTGCAATTTCATATACATTGTCAAATCCTGATGCCATCATCATTTGTTTGTACAGTTGTGGGCTCTGTCCCAGAAAAGCTTCCCTTTCGAAGTATGTGATTGGAAATAGTTCTGTTCCACCTTCTGTAGCTGATGCACCTATTTTAGGGGTGTTTATCTCGGTATAATCCTGGCTTTCAAGGAAATTTCGTACAGAATGTAGCATCCTACTTTTTATCTTAAAAATTGCACTTACACTATGTTTTCTAAGATCTATAAATCTAGAATCGAGTCTTGTATCAATTTCAGCATGTGTCTTCTCTGTTGTGTCCAGTGGTAGTGGTAATTTAGATTCGCTTAGAAGTTTGAGTTCGATTGGTATGATCTCCACACCACCAGGCGCTTTACCTGATTCCTGTACCTTACCTTTGACAACTATAACAGATTCCTTTTTAAGTTTCCTTAATTCTTCAAAGAGCTCTGGTGAGATCTTCTTTGAAGGGGCTGTAATTTGGGCTACTCCATCCCTGTCTCTTAAAAGTACGAAGATAATTCCTCCAAGGTCTCTCATCTCATGGATCCATCCCATAAGAACAACTTCATCTTCTTTCATATCTGGTTTTATCTGTTTTGAGTAATGGGTTCTTCTGCAGTTTTCTAATGAATCTGTCAATGTTATTCACCTCTAAAATTATAAAAAGCCTAAAATTAGCTTCTAAAATATTTATTATTTAAGTACTGTTTTATATCTTGATTTAATGAGTAAAAATTCAGTTATACAAACATCGGTATGATAATATTTCGGATATATGTATATTATACTTTGGGAAACACATCGATCTAAGCGGGTATGAATATAGATTATATTTTTA
Organism: Methanobacterium sp.; assembly: GCA_003164415.1. GTDB lineage: Archaea > Methanobacteriota > Methanobacteria > Methanobacteriales > Methanobacteriaceae > Methanobacterium_B. The sequence goes on from PLTK01000090.1 coordinate 23,601, forward strand.
GATGTATAATAAATTCTTTAATGTATAATAACAGCATTTCAATATTAAAAATATTAATGTAACTATTTATTGACTTTATTAAAACGTTTTTTGAAGGATTCTGCATGTGCATATAGTCCTTCGTATTCGGCTAATGTTGTCACCATTTCATTCAAGTTGATAACTCCCCTCTCATTTAATCTTTGAACAGTTGGTTTTTTAATGAATGATTCAGCTGAAAGTCCTGAGTACATTCTTGCACATCCTGATGTAGGAAGCACGTGGTTAGTGCCTGATCCATAATCACCAGCAGATACAGGGGTTAATTCACCTAAAAATATGGAACCCGCATTAGTTATATTCTTAACTACTTCTTCAGGTTTTTCTGTCATTATGATTAAATGTTCTGGTGCATACTTGTTTGAAAATTTGATTGCTTCGTCAATTGATGGTGCTACTATGATAAGACCATATTTTTCAAGTGATTCTGTAATGATTTTATTTCGTTTCATCTTCACAGACTGTTCATTTACTATTTTGTCAACCTTCAAAGCAAGAGTTTCTGATGTAGTTACAAGCACACATGCAGCATTAGGGTCATGTTCTGCCTGTGCCATCATATCTATTGCAATATAATCAGAATCTCCTGTTTCATCTGCAATAATTAAGACTTCTGAAGGTCCTGCTGGGAAATCTATATCCACATCGCCATAGACTAATTTTTTAGCAGCTGTTACAAAGATATTTCCAGGTCCAACTATCTTGTCAACCTTTGGAATGGTCTTTGTTCCATATGCCATTGCAGCTACAGCTTGAGCTCCTCCAACTTTGTATATTTCGGTAGCACCAGCAACCCTAGCTGCTGCAAGTACAACATCACTGACACTCCCATCGGGTTGAGGTGGTGTGCAGCATATTATTCTGGATACTCCTGCAATTTTCGCAGGTATCACAGTCATGAGTATAGTGGAAGGATAAACAGCTCTTCCCCCAGGAATATAACAACCAACAATATCAAGGGGACGGATAATCTGACCGGCCATTACTCCATCATCCACCTCAATCATCCATTCATCGGGTATTTGGGCCTTATGAAACTTTGAAATATTGTTGGCTGCTTTTTCAAGTGCTTTGATTAATTTATCGTCTAAATTTTTAAGACTGGTATTGATAACCTCATCATCAACACG
>PLTK01000154.1 GCA_003164415.1 Methanobacterium sp.
CCCCCATTCCGGAGCATGCTGACCCCCCTATTTTAAGAATAGGTTTTTGTTTCAATAAGGTATTAAATACTGAAACATATATCTGTTCATTGCAAGGGAAAAATAACTGCCATTCTGGCAATGCTGACCCCCTAAAAAGGGATTAGTACATGTCATTCTGGCAGATGCTGACCCCCCAGGCGCTCTTGTTTAAATGATTTGATTTGCCGATTTTAATCAAATTAATAAACAAATGGCAGGAAAAATAGTTAGTATGTATAAGTTAAAGCAAATCATAAGTTTAAAGATGCAGGGACAAAGCAGGAAGTCCATTGCAAAAGCTGTTGCAACATCCAAAACAACAGTAAAAAAATATCTGCAGTTAATAGAAAGCAACCAGTGGGATTGCCAGTGGTTGCTATCCATAGAAGATAATGAGCTGGAGGCTCTTTTTAACGGTCCACAACCGGATGTAACATTAAGATTTGCAGATATGCAATCTATGATGTCATATTTTGTAAAAGAGCTCGAAAGAGTTGGTGTTAACCGTTGGGTTCTTTGGGGAGAATACAGGAACAAACATCCTGATGGTTACAGCTACTCTCAGTTTTGTTATTATTTACAGCAATATATCAAGGCTAAATCTGCTACTATGCACTTTGAGCATGAGCCGGGAGATAAATTGTTTATTGATTATGCCGGTAAAAAACTACACCTGGTAGATGCTCATACAGGAGAGATAATAGATGTGGAAGTGTTTATTGCAACTTTGGGATACAGTCAGTATACTTATGTAGAAGCCAGCATGAACCAGCAGAAAGAAAGCTTTATTAAGTCAACAGAAAATGCTCTGCTTTATTTTGGAGGAGTGCCTAAAGTTCTTGTTTGCGATAATCTTAAATCTGCTGTAACCAAAGCTTCAAAATACGAAGCAGATTTAAATAATGATTTCCTTGATTTTGCCAATCATTACCAGACAGCAGTTCTTCCAACACGTAGCGCCAAACCAAAAGATAAAGCGCATGTTGAAAAAAGTGTAAGCATTGTCTATAGCCGTATATATGCAAAGCTTCGCGACAGGGTATTACATACACTCCCTGAACTCAATGCAGCCATCAGGGAACATCTGATTGAACACAATAATACTTTATTCCAGGGTAAAGATTACAGCCGCTCTCAGTGTTTTGAAACAGATGAAAGAGCACATCTTAAACCATTAGCCTCAGAACGTTACCAGCTAAAAGAATACTCCCAGGTGCAGGTGTTAAAAAACAGTCATGTTCATGTGCATAAAGACAAGCATTATTACAGTGTGCCATATCGTTATATAGGGGAAAAAGTAAAGATCATCTGTACAGGGTCAACTGTAAATATTTACTATAAAACGGAACGAATAGCAGTTCACTCAAGGGATTTTCGTCCATACAAATATACAACCACAAAAGAGCACCTTCCAAGTACACATCAGTTTGTTGCAGACTGGAATCCAACAAAATTTATAACATGGGCAGCCTCTATACATCCTGATGTAGAGCAATATATAAAAAAGATACTGGACAGCAGGGCATATCCTGAACAGGCCTACAGAAGCTGTGTTGGTATTCTTTCCATGGAAAAGAAGGTTGGAAAGGAAAGATTAATTGCTGCCTGCAAAAGGGCTGAACACTTCAATATTTACAATTACAAAGTTATCAGCAATATCTTACAGAATAAGCTTGATGTTATGTCCCCGGAGGAAGAAAACACTTCTCAAATGGTTTTGCCCTTTCATGAAAATATACGTGGTGCTGAATACTATAATAAAATTAAATAACATAAAATCTTTAACTAAATATTAAAAAATGAACACTTCAACATTAGAAAAAATGAGCCGCATGAAACTCTATGGAATGCATTTTGCATTACATGCATTAATAAACAATAAAACAGCAAAGCAGCTTGATACCAGCTAATTTAGGCTAAATTTATTTTGATGTGCTGGTAAAATCCTATTTTGATATGTTGTAAAATAAAAATATTTTAAAATAGCACATATAATGATTAAAAATAAATTCTTTTTTTTGGGGGGAAAGTAATTTTGTTTGGTAATTAGTATGAAGATGGAACCTGCAGAATAGAGCAGAATAAAGGGTATTGGTAAATAAAAGATATACAAATAGTTTTAAGTTTTACTATCCGGCACATCAAACTAAAATTTAGCGCTAACTCATCATCATACTTGTTCAAAGTGAATGTGAAGAAAACGTCTGTCAAATGGTTTTTCCCTTTCACGAAAATATACATAGTGCTGAATACTATAATAAATTAATTAACATAAATTTTTTAACTAAATATTAAATAAAATGAACACGTCAACATTAGAAAAAATGAGCTGTATGAAGCTCTACGGAATGCAAAATGCATTCACTGCATTAATAGACAACAAACAACAAAGCAGCCTGACAGCGGATGAACTTATCAGCATGCTTGTTCAAAGCGAATGGGAATACCGCGAAAGTAAAAAGTTCAAACGTACCCTTCGTAATGCCCGCTTTCGCTATAGTGCATCTATAGAGGAGATTGACTTCACCAAAAACCGCAATCTTGATAAAAACCTGATTCTTCGTTTTATTGATTGCAGTTTTATTGAAAGAAAACAAAACCTGCTTCTTTCAGGACCAACTGGTGTTGGCAAAAGCTTTATTGCATCAGCCCTCGGACACCAGGCATGTGTCAAAGGATATAAAGTACTGTATTATAATACACAGAAACTTTTTCCTTTGCTCAAAATGTCAAAGGCAGATGGTTCATATGTGAAAATAATTAACAATATAGAACGACAGGATCTTTTAATACTGGACGACTTTGGAATGCAAACTCTGGACAATCAAACCAGGATGATGCTGCTCGAAATTATTGAAGACCGTCATGATAGAAAGTCCACAATTATAAGTTCACAACTCCCACCAAACAAATGGTATGACGTGATAGGAGAAAGTACAGTCGCTGACGCAATACTTGACAGAATGCTGAGCACTTCACATAAAATAGAATTAAATGGTGAATCAATGAGAAGAAAATAACTAATTTTGTAAAATAATGAAATAAAAAATGCTGTTTGTTAAACCAAAATAGAGTGCCTAAAAGGTCGCCCTCCGGGAGGGGGGTCAGCATGCTCCGGAATGGGGGTCAGCATCACCGGAATAAACACAAAATTTATAATTCAATAAATCTTCTATTTTTTAAAACCTGTTTTAAAAGGATAATACATCTTTGATTCTACTTTATGAAAAGATATACATATCACTTTGTCATTTTCTCTGCCTATAGATATTTTTACATAAATTTCTTTTTCTTTAAATACAGGTCCAAAGACCCACATATCACTTATATCATTTAAATTATCTTTAAGAGGTCCTTCAACAATAATCTTCTGCTAAGAGATCTTTTATAATTTCAATTCTTTTTGAAGATGTAATTTCCAAATCTAATAATCCTTGTTTATTCTTTGATCTATAATCCAAAAAGTAGATTTGAAAAATTTCTAATTTGACTTTGAAATCCTTTAAAAATTGGGAAACTTCATCATATGTAGCCATTTTTTCATAATTAATAATTTTTGCAAATATAATACTATATTTTAATTCTAAACGAATTAGTTGATGTTTTGTTATGGTTTTTGATAAATATTAACTTTTAAGTTGATGTTTTTATATAGTTTATGCCAATTTTGCTATCAAATATTAGTAAAAAGGATAAAGAATGGGGACATTGATTTAAAGATTTAGATGATAGATTAGGTAAAAATAAAGTTAATAAGGTCGAAAAGGTATGGGGGATTGCTTTTCTCTTGAGGTAGAAGGTATTGAATGAGG
>PLTK01000198.1:0-2136 GCA_003164415.1 Methanobacterium sp.
CAAAGTCGTGACCATATATGGAATTATATTAAAGACTTGAAAGAACGGGAAAATATCACCATAATATTAACAACCCATTATATGGAAGAAGCAGATAAACTCTGTGACAGAATTGCAATTATTGACAAGAGTAAAATAATAGCATTAGACACTCCACAAAACCTAAAGAGTAAACTATCCGGTGAAACCATAGTAATTGAATCCAGTGATAATAAATTATTATCTGAAAAATTAGCAGAAGGCAAACTTGTGGATGATATTATGATAACAGATAAAGAACTTATTTTAACTGTTACAAATGCTCATACTGCACTTGCACGTATTGTTGAATTAGCAGTGTCTCTTGGTGTTTATGTTGATAATATTACCATAAAGGAACCCGATCTAAATGCTGTTTTTATGTACTATACTGGACGTGAAATTAGAGAAGGTGGAGGCAGTAAAGAGCTTAGTGGGATGGCAGCCAGATTGAGGGGGCGTATACAATAAGCGAACTCAGAGGAATTAATGCTTTATGGATGCGAGAACTTAAACGTTTTGTTCGTGATAGAACACGTTTAGTAAGTTCAGTTATAACTCCTATCCTATGGCTTGTAATATTTGGAGAGGGATTAGGGTTTGCAGTTTCTTTTACTGGTATCAGTTACACACAGTTCATTTTACCCGGAATCATAGCACAGACTCTCCTTTTTACCAGTATATTTTTGGGTATATCTGTTATCTGGGATAGACAATTCGGGTTTATGAAGGAGATACTAGTTGCACCCATTGGTCGTATATCTATATTCATAGGTAAGATGTTGGGAATAGGTACCGCAGCCATATTCCAGGGAATCATAGTCATAGTGTTTGGTATAATTATTGGTGTTCCATTAACAGTTAGTGCAATTGGTTTAGCACTACCTGTAATGATAATTGTAACAATAGGATTAACATGTATAGGTCTAATCATTGCAAGTCTCATGACCAGTTTAGAAAGTTTTGGTACCATTGTTACGTTTGTAAATCTACCAATGTTTTTTTTAAGTGGAGCATTGTTTCCAGTTACTAGTTTGCCCTATTGGATAAAATGGGCTTTTTATATTAATCCACTCACATATGGTGTTGATGCTTTAAGAACTGTACTGATCAGCGGATGGCACAGTTTACTGCCATTATATCTAGACATATTGATTATTGTTGTCTTTGACATTCTTGCAGTAATAATTGGAACCTATTTATTTACCAATCGTCAGTAAAAATTATATTATATTACGATCTAATAAATATAAGATTCTTTGAGGAGTAATATGTCTATGATATCTCAAAACGATCCAGCTTTAGAAAATTATATTTCTATTTTTAATAACAGTATGGATGCTGTTTTGTTAACACATCCTGATGGATCCATTTTCTATGCTAATTCAGCTGCTGAAGAATTGTTTGGATATACGCAGAATGAAATATGCAGACTTGGAAGAAATGGTATTGTAAATACAACAGATCCTAATTTAGTAATTATGTTGGATGAAAGAGCTAAAAATGGCAGATCTTTTGGTGAGCTCACTTTTATTAAAAAGGATGGTTCGAAATTTCCTGGAGAATTATCAACAAATGTTTTTAAAGATAAAAATGGTGTTGTAAATACTTTCATGATAATCAGAGATATAACTAGGCGTAAAAATGCTGAAGACTCTTTAAAAGAAAGTGAAGAAAGATATCATAGTTTATTTAAAAATAATCATGCTGCAATGCTCCTGATTGATCCAAATAATGGTAGCATTATAGATTCAAACCCTGCAGCAAGTACGTTTTATGGTTATAGCCATGAAGATCTAGTTAAAATGAACATTAAACAAATAAACAATCTTCCAGATTATGATATTAATGGTGAAATGCAAAGATCAAAAACATTTCAAAAGAACAACTTTGTGTTTAAACATACTTTAGCAAATGGGCAAATACGTGACGTTGATGTTTACAGCGGACCAATAACTGTTGGTGGAAAAAACCTTCTTTATTCAATTATACATGATATAACCCATCGTAAACAGATGCAAAATCAAATGAAAGATTCTTTGGACGAATCTCTTCGTGTTCAGGACGAGTTAATTACCCTAATTGAAAATATTGTCGATGAAGTCTGGTTTACCGATT
>PLTK01000198.1:2195-3242 GCA_003164415.1 Methanobacterium sp.
AAAACAATATCGTCAAGTAAGTTCGGCACCTATTAAAAATGAATACAATAATATAAGGGGTGCAGTGGCAGTAGTGCGTGATATAACTGAACAAAAAAAGATCGAAGAATCACTTCGTGTAAGTGAGGAAAGATTACGTCTGGCTCAAATTCGCGGAGGTGTAGGTGTATGGGATTGGAATGTAGTTACAAATGATTTGCATTTTACACCTGAACTTGAACAACTGTACGGTTTAGATCCAGGCACTATTAAAACTTATGATGACTGGCGTATGTTAACCCATCCCGATGATATAGAAAGGATAGAAACTGAACGTGATGGTCAGATTGCTAAACATCAACCATTCGATTTTGAATTCAGGATCTTACACGCTTCTGGAGATACAAGATGGTTGTCAGCACGTGGTGGAGCTATATATGCTGATAATGGTCAAGTTAAACGTGTGCTTGGAATAAATATCGACATCACCAATAGAAAAAAAGCCGAAGAGATATTAAATACCACATTAATTAGGTTTTATAAGATACTTTCAAGTATGAGTGCAGGTGTTTTGTTAGTTACCGCCGATAATAGTGTTGAGTTTGTTAACCAGGAATTTTGTGATTATTTCAATTTAAACGAAGAACCAGAGCACTTTATAGGATATTCATCTTTAGAAATGACGAGCATTATAAAAAGTGCATATAGAAATCCTGATGAAGCTCTTAGCCGTATAAGTGAAATTGTCAGTGATTGGAAATCAGTACATGGTGAGGAAGTCCTAATGCAGGAAGGAAAATCATGCTTAAGGGATTTTGTGCCTTTATCTATTGATAGTAAACCCTATGGTCGGTTATGGTTACATTTAGATATTACAGAAAGGAAACGTACCGAAGAAGAGTTACATGAAAGCAATACCAAACTTACAAGGGAAGTATATGAACATAAAAATACTGAGTTAAAATTAGAGGAGATGTTAGACGAACTTAAACGTTCCAATAAAGAATTAGAACAATTTGCTTATGTATCATCACATGATCTGCAAGAACCTCTTAGAATGGTTGCACT
>PLTK01000176.1 GCA_003164415.1 Methanobacterium sp.
CCTCCAGGAGATCTTTACGTCATTATAGGGGTTAAAAAGCATCAACTCTTCAAAAGGGAAGAATCTGACCTCATATACAATATGCCAATAAGTTTTGTGCAGGCATCATTAGGGGACACAGTGGAAGCCCCTACACTGACAGGAGCTGTCGACCTTAAAATACCAGCAGGAACACAAACAGGTACTTCATTCCGTATTAGAGGAGAAGGCATGCCACATCTACGCTGGAATGGAAAAGGCAATCTTTATGTGAAAGTTAAAATTGTAACTCCTAAAAAATTAAGCCCAAAACAGAAGGAGCTTCTTACAGAATTTGCTGAAATAAGTGGCGAGGAGATCTATTCAACTGATAAGGGTTTTTTTGAAAAGGTGAAGGAAGTTATTAACCACTAAATAATTTTTTTCACTTCTAAATTTCTTAAATTATCTTCTACTTTTCTTATTGAATTTTAAAATTTGAGTTAATCAATAAAAAAATGATTTTACAATCAAACAAACTATCTTAGTAAACAGTATTAAAGGTAAAGAATATTTATCTATTTTGACATTACCCTTATTTTAGGTAATTGTTATTGTTGTTAAATTGATAGCTTGTGTTGGTCGAACTATTACAGATCATTTTACCCTATATATTCCAATTGATAACTTGAAGTAATTAATATTTCATTCAAAGTAAACTATTTAAATAAATCTCAACCTTATCAATCCAACCAATATCAAGTAAGCACCTATTAAAAATATTACAATGCCCATTAAAATATGGCCATTACGTTGCATCCATTTATTAACTTTTAATAGTATTTTTTTCGCCTTTTCAGGAGATAATACGTACATTAGTAATGGAACTTCACATACAAGAAGTGTTATTACAATCAAAACCATTATAATCAAAAGTTTTCCAACCAAACCAACAGGTGAAACAGCAATTTCTTTACCTGCTTCAATTACAATTATTGTAGTTGAGAAGTTGATTAGAAATAAACCAAATCCATAAGAAATACCCTTAAGAAATAGATTTAAATTTGATTTCGGTTCATTACTGCTTTGAATACGATTTTTTGGAGATTTTTGTGTTTGAATAATTCTTCTCGTTCCCAAAAATAACAAAAGAATTCCTAATATTACATCAATCCAATCTAAAAGAAGGTGGGGCTTATTATATCCAGTTGTTATTCCTGTTCCTAACAGTATACCTATTATGGTTACTATGATAATCAAAATCAGAGAGCCAATGTAATATCCAAAACTTTGTAATTTGGGTTTTTTGGATACTGATAATAGGATTATTATTCCCATTAATGCTGTAGGGCTGACTGCAGCACCAAATGCCAGTGGAAGAATTTGTATAAGCAGTGTTAAAAATGATGACATATATATTCATTATTCTTATTCTAATATTATTTTAATGTTGCAAAATTGTTATTTATTAAATTTGATAAATTATCCAGTACTACAAAATTAAGATTAAAACTAGACATCAGTAAGAAATAAAGACAGTAAGGTTTTTAATAAATATAAATTGAATTTTTGATTTTAAATTTATGAAAAAAATAGTACAAATAGTAAGAAAATAAAAATAGCCCACAATAAAATAATTAAATGGCATGCCGAGAGTAACCCACCTTCTGTTTTAACAGCATTCATCTTTGCGAATTACCTCTACCTCGTACAGGACTCATCAGTAGTATTTACTCTTGCATCCCGTGGAATGGCCGTTTCACCGATCCTTCTAATGTCATCAGCTTAGCATCATGTTCATTCATCAGAAGACGTGTCGTTTCTGCTCCATGGTCACGCTTCTCAGCGCGTGCCTTATGGCACCACGGTTCTGTATGATGGATGGAGTTTCCTCAGTTTACGAAAAACCGTTAGCTGCCCTTCGGCTTGCCATTTAAAAAAGTGAAAAATAGCGGGGCCTAGATTTGAACTAGGGCTCTCGGGGTTATGAGCCCCGCGGGATCACCAGACTACCCCACCCCGCTGTACTATGACTGTTATACCTAACAGCATATAAAGTTTTGCATTGACTATATTTAATTGAACATCAAATTTTAGTGATTAACACATCATAACGACTTTATTGATTCGCTAACATNNGCCAGTATTACCACTTCGTCTAAAGTAGGTTGGATTACTGTTCTAATCAGATCTGCTGCAATGAAAAACTCCAATGAAAGTACAATCTTTGATGTGAAATCAGCACGGATCATGTTATAATCTGATGGCTTTTTCAATAGTTCTACTTTAATGATGGTGATTATGGCCCTCAATCCACCATAAATAATTAGGATAGCACCGAAAATGGAAAAAAATAAAGAAATGTAGGTTATAATATCTTGATACATTTGGATACCTTTATTTTAATTAATTTGATTGCGGTATATTAAATAAGTTATTCTTTATTCTCTGGATTTTCGAGTTTATCGAGTCTTTCCTCAATTTTTTTAACTTTCTTATTTGTGTATCCGCGGTACTCACTAAAACGACTGTCAAGTTCGCCTAAATCCCTTGTTACTTTACTGTATCTTTTTTCAAGGTCTATGACATCATTTTTTGTTGCTAGTTCCCAGTCTTTTATAAGCTGGTCGCTTTTATCGTTTAAAAATAGATCGATTCTGTTTGAAAGTGTATCTGTACTCATTGGAACACCTTTTACAGTACCTTTTATTTTTTCACTCATTCCAGCCATCCTTTCACTAACACCATCGATCATACTACCTTCAATGGTAACCTTTTCACCTGCACCAGATACTGCAGAACGTGCTTTTCCACTCATTCCTGACACCTTATCTCCTATTCCACCGGCATTATCTTCCTCATCAGTATTATTTGAAACAGTTGAACGTGCTTTTTCGCTGGTATCAGTTATATATGTTCTTGCCCTTACTAACGAAGCATTTCTTGTGTCGAGCATATAGTAATATAATAGAACCACAATAGCTCCAGCAAGTACAAGTATTGCCAATAACTCCAATGGAGTCATTTAGTTTTTCCTCCCTTAACCTTACTAGTTTTCTTTTCTAGTTCTTCTTCCTTCTTTTCTATGTCCATGAGTAGTTTTTGAAGTTTAGCGTATTCAGTTTGAGCTTCTAAACGATTAACTCTCTCATTAATTTCACTATGAAGGTATCCTGCTTTGTGCATTAGTTCAGAAGTGGTTTCTCGGATATTCGTTAATTTTTCCTGCTGATCCTTAGGAAGTACAATATCACTCATCATACGTTTTGACTCTAGATCCCTTTCAACCAATTCTATCTTTTTGAGTTCAGCTTGTTTAGTGAGGAATTCGACGTTTGTCTGGGCTTCTCTAACCCTTCTCCATTGCATGAGAGCGACTATCAACCCAACCACTACTATGGCCGCTATTACTATATAAAATACATTTTGATCAATTGCTACCATATTATTACCTCTTTAATATTCTATCCATACTTTTATTTATGTATTTTTATTAGATTACTTAATCCATCATCGTAAATTAAGAACTGAATTGAATAACGGAATATGAGTAATATATCTGATCTTTTAAGAAATTATCCACTTTTACTGAAATCACTTTACTNNATACTAGAAAATGAAGAGTGATTAAGATTAATGTCAATATTATTTGAATCATTGTAAAGTAAAAAAATGTATTATATTAGGACAGATGTCGTGATTTTATGATTGAAAAGTACAAAAAAGCAGGTAAAATAGTTTCGAAGACCAGATCAATGGCTGTTGAATATGTGAAAGCAGATATGAAAATTATAGATCTCATAAACTATGTTGAAGGTAATATAGTTGAAATGGGTGGTATGATTGCATTCCCCTGTAACGTCTCAATAAACGAAATCACCGCACATTATACATCGCCACCAGGCGATGAGTCTGTCATTAAGATGGGTGATCTGGTTAAGATAGACCTTGGTGCTCATATAGATGGTTATATAGCAGATTCAGCTATCAGTGTTTTTATAACAGAAGATGGTTCTGTTTCTATTTACGATGGTGTTGAGGGACAATCTGAAAACAACTTAAACATTAAGATGATACAGACAGCACATGAAGCTCTTGAAAGCGCAATATCGACCATAAAAGATGGTGTGGAACTTGGCAAAGTAGGTAAAGCAATAGAAGAAACTATCAATAATAAAAATTTTAACTCGGTTTCTAATCTTACAGGGCACAGTATGGATCGCTTTATACTCCATTCTGGAGTTTCAGTTCCTAATATAAAAGAGGAAAATAGCCATTTAATACATGAAGGAGATATTCTTGCGATAGAACCCTTTGTAACCGATGGTGTCGGCCGTGTCGGTGATACTAATGATGCTTATATATTCAGGTTTTTACGTGGACGACCGATGCGAATGGCACAAGCCAAGAAACTCCTTGATATAATCGCAACTAATTACAAAACACTTCCATTTTCACAGAGATGGCTTAGTGATCATATAGATTCAAAATATCTTAACATGGCCATGAGACAACTTTTAGCTTCTAGGGCAATATATCCATACCATGTACTCAAAGAAAAAAGTGATTCAAGGGTTGCTCAAGCTGAACACACTGTTATTGTTGAGTCAGATGGATGTAGAGTTATAACAGAGTGAATTTAATCCTTAACAGTTTATTCAATATTTAAATATTGAACATTATTTTAATTTAAAAAAAATTATAATAAAATTTAAAAAAATTCAAAATAAAGACAGTGAGTAAGGGGATTAAATCCCATTTACTAATCTGTACAAATTACCTTTTTTAACTTAGACGTTTGCGAGTGGATCTTCCTTCTCGCTACTACCCTTGTATGGGACAGGTAATCCCATTGCTTTTCGTCTGTCGATCTCTTTCATTGCCTTCTCTTTTTTCTGAGTTGACAGTTTTTTGAGCATCTCCATACCGAATTTACCTTCGTCTACAGCTTTGGTTTCAATAACTCCTGCTTCGACTGCTGCTTTAAATACAGTTTCCCCTACATCTGTACGGGTGAATACTGTTGACCAGCCGTCGCCTGAACCTACTGAACCTGTTGCTACGTCTGATAATTCAGATACATAGTCAAGACAGACTTTACATCCGCTCTGTTCGTAACCGTGGGTTTCTTTGAGTGGGATTGAAAGTGTTTCATCTGCGGTGTGAACCCAGAATTTACCTTTTCCTATGTCCATTTTCTCAACAAGTTCTGGGGTTATTCCCATTTTTGATGTAATGAAAGTTTCCAGTGATGCAAATGGGAAGTTCTCCATACAGAATATTCCTGTTAGAAGAGCTATCTTATCTGCAAGGAACCTCACACCAAATGGATATGACTGCATTTTCCTTATACCCATAGTTTGGCATGGAATTGCGACTGTACCTACTTTTTCAAGTCCGTACTGTCTTACAGCTTTTTTAAGCATCCACACGTTTGGTGAGAATGTGTATTTTGTTCCTGCTGCGGCGAGTATCTCGTCGGAGCTCATTGCAACCATTGGTTCTGGTTTCCATAAGTCCTTTCCAGGACCTGCAACAACAGCACCATCTATGATTTTTTCATCAAGGGCGTAGCAGAAGAGAGCAGAAACAATTCCTCCGTCCTGTGCGATCTTCTGGATTTCTTTGTCAGTTGATCTTGCAGTAACAACTTCTTTGTATGTTCCTAATACCATTTTCTCGTCCTCCTATAACCCTAAGTCCTGTTTGATCCTATCTGCAGGCCACCAGCTTCTAGGGCACTGGGTGTAGCATACTCCACAGTTAACACATCTAGCACTGTTAAATTCTGGTCTACCACTGGTCATGGTTAGTGCACGAGTCTGACAAGCCATAGCACATGTTCCACATCCAATACATAGAGCTTGGTTAACAACCTTGTACTGAAGATCGCTTCCAAATGCTTCTGTGAATCCTACTAAATCTATCATTGGTTGTAGGTAATCCATATCACCATTAATTACAGCAACAACAGTTTTTGCAATTATTTCTGGTGATGGCGGGCATCCTGGTATTGCACAGTCAACTTTTATAAGGTCTGCAATTGGCACGAAAGATTCATGATCTGGTCGAGCCTGCTGTCCTCCTCTTGAGTAACGAGTGAAACACCCGGTTGCAGCACAGGAACCGAAAGCTACTACAAGTCCTGCTTTCTCTCTTGCTTCCATGAGCTCTTTTACACTGTGTTCATCTTGTAAACATACTGAACCTTCTACAAGTACAAGATCCATCTCTGGCATATCCCATACATCTGCCAGTGTTTGTCCATAAACTATATCCACCATATTGGTGAGTAATTCGGCTAAAATGTCGTAGTTTTCACTGAGCGACATAATGTCCCCGGTACATCCTGATAAGTGGACATATCCGATTCTTGGTTTTGCTTTTTCTTCAGCCACCTTCTCAACCTCCTCTTTTGAAGCTAGTTCTTCTGGTTTTGCCTCCATTCCTAAAAATTGCTTAATTTTGGCTAACATTGGCTAAACCTCTATCTCTTTTAATATTATTTTTATGGCCTCGGGAATTGCATCTTCCACACTCTTTGTTAAACCCAACTCAATGTCGGGGGCAGAGACAGATTCTGGTTGGCATCCAATTACCATGACTTCGCAAACCTTACTCAGATCGTGTAGAGGCTGATTTACTGGCCAAGAGTGCATATTTTCATATTTCCCCTTTGGAAGTTCATCAACACTGAACACTCTGATGGTTCCTGGTTCTGCACCGAACTGTGCAATATCCACTACTATCATCTTTTTCCATGATTCATGGGGAAGTGAGAATACAAAATGTGGTCCGCCAGTTCCGGCGTCTAATGTCATAGTATTATCTGGAAGTGGTTTTTCCTTTGAAAGCTCATTTAAAGCGTCTATCACTGCAGGTCCAAATCCATCGTCTTTGAACAAGATGTTTCCACAGCCAACTACTAATATCTCTGCATCGTATGGCATGTTAATTCCCTTATATCCTTACCATTTCGTTTTTAAGTACGCTCTTATCTTCATCGTCAACTACAATCACGTGGGTTGCGCATGAAAGACAAGGGTCGTATGCTCTTATAACATGAGGTCCGAAATCGTGGTGGAATCCTTCGGTTGCTGGTCCCATTGTTGGAATGTTCCAAGTAGTTGGGACAAGGCAGCTGTAGAACTGAGTTTTACCGTCGGCTATCTGTGCCATATGTACATCCATTCCTCTAGGACCTTCGATTGCACCAATACCAAGTTTGTCAGTACCAGTTACATCGTAATCGGCCATTACAGGAGCAGAAGTGTCTAATTCAGCAAGTATATCAACAATTTTGGATATGTTAGTTTTCATTTCCATTGCTCTTGCAACATGCTGAGCAACTACACCTTCACCAGTGTAGCTTCCAAAGACTGCTGCTCGTGCTCTAGGACCTACTTCTACATTTCTACCATCGTAGAGAGGTATAGTTGAACATGCTCTGTGTCCTACTTCTGGGTCATCGTACCAAGTTTCTGGTAAAATTTCGGTGAACCTGTCGAGATCGAATTTGGTTCTGTCACCGTAAGTATGATCTGTTGCTAATGTAGGTGCATGAGTAACTCCTAACCCTGCTGGGAGGTCTTTATCTGCAACTAATCCTACTATAAGATCAACATGTGCATCTATTTTTGGTATGAGTGCTTTAGTTCGTGTGTATAACCTTTTTCTTGCTAGTTCA
>PLTK01000094.1:0-5995 GCA_003164415.1 Methanobacterium sp.
TGCATTACATCCAACTGCACACATCGGGCACTGGTACCAAGTATTCCTGATACACTTGGCTTGCTTCTGTTTTCATCGCCGGATATAAGTTCTTTAATGTAAAGGCCACCTTCACATTCTATTAATAATTCCAACATCTTAGAATCAATCTTTTTATATTCGAGCTTTTTTACTTCTCGGGTGCGTATTTTATCTGCACGTCTGTGAGATACTCTGATAGGGGTTCTTTGATTAATAATTTTCATTGTTTTCAAAGATTCGAGAAGTGTTTGATCAATTTCGTTCTCAAGTTCGACCGTTGCTTTATAAACTTTGTAAGTATCTCTTGAAGATTCTTTTATTTCTGCACGTCGATTTTTAGCAACAAATTTCATTTCAGAGACTTCTACTTTACCATCAGCATGCTTATTAACAGTATCTTCAAGATCTTTTAGGTCTATGTCTCTCACCTTAGGTTCTTTTATTTCTAAGACGAATGTTCTCCCAGTTCCAAGCATTCTAACGTCAATATCTTCTCTTCCGGCTCCATGAAATTTAGCACCAGTCCCATTAGCAGCTTTAATTGCATTTTCTGATATTAACTCTTCAACGGTCTCGGGATACATCTTTCCTGTATAGTTGCACCTTTCACAACCCCTACCTTTACATTTACTGCAGGGCCATTTTGTTTGAGGAATTCCTCTAATAAGTTTTCTATAACGGCTCTCAATAAAAATAGGGTTTATTTGTGTTTCTATTGTACCTTTTTTGAAGTCCACCATCAATACCAAGTTGGGATTATCAAATTCTACTTCCTTAGAAAGTCTTACAGACAGTTCCTTACCTATTTCCCTGTTTAATTCCTTTTTAATATTCTCAACATCTAGGTCAAATTTATTGTGGATATATTCTTCTCTTTCAATTATCTCAGGATCAACACGGCAACCAACTAGGAAATTGGAAAAATGAATATCTTCAGTTTTTATAACTTCTATGAGTTTATCGATCATAGTATCCAGGTCATCAAATAGATCATTGCAAATATAACATTCAGAACTTTTCGGAATATTTTCATTGGTATCTTCTAGGGTTTTTCTCAAATATTCTCCCCTTATCAAATTTCCCGGACCTGCAATGGTTTTTGAAAAACTCCTACCTAAACATCTCTTGCATATGTTTCCCTTGGTGAGTTTCATGATCTCTAATGTTATATCTTTAACTTGAATTTCCATTTTTATCATCCATAATCTTTTATAAATCGTTTAAATTGAATATTAATTAATTCTAATTATTATAATCCAATATTTATAATAATTAATTAAATAAAAGAGAAAATTTTAGTAAATTCCTTAATACTAATTGATATCAGTAATGTTTATCTCATCATCTGCTTCATCATCTGTCCAAGGGGACCACCCATTTTTCTTTTTCCAAACCCTTTCATTGCCTTTTTAGTGACGTTATAATATTTTAATAGCTCTTTTACGTCTTCATTTCTCATGCCAGATCCCCTAGCTATTCTTTTAACTCGGGATTGTTTTATTACTTCGGGGTGTTCGAGTTCATGGTCTGTCATGGAATCCATAAGTACCTTGTACTTTGCAAGCTTTTCTTCTGTTACTTGGGAAGCATTTTTAGGGAGTTTACCTCCTGCTCCAGGAATCATATTCATTACCTGCTGCATAGGACCCATCTTATTCATCATCTCAAACTGAGAGTACATGTCTTTAAGTGTGAATTTACCACTTAGCATCGCATCTACAGATCCCATGTCTGCGTCTGTTTCTGCTATTTCTTCTGCACGTTCAAGTAAGGTTCTTATATCTCCCATTCCAAGCAATCTAGAAATGAAACGATCCGGATCGAAGGCTTCAAAGTCTTCTACCCTTTCGCCGGTTCCTATAAATTTTATTGGTGCTCCAATTTCAGCTACTGCTGAAAGAGCCCCTCCACCTTTAGCAGAACCATCTAGTTTGGTTATTATTATGGAACCAATTTTAGTTGTATTGTTAAATGCTAAAGCCTGTTCCCTTGCCTGTTGACCTATGGTCCCATCAATGACCATTATAACTTCATCAGGTTCCACAACGGATGAAAGACTTTCCATCTCGTCTAGTAACTCTTTTTCTTCTTTGTGACGACCTGCAGTATCAACAATTATTACATCATTCTTTTTAGCTTCTTTCAAACCTTTCTTAGCCAAGTCTATTGCATCGTTACTATCTGCATCTCCATAAACTGGAACATTCATTTGTTCGGTTAGCTGTATGAGCTGTTCATATGCCGCTGGTCTCCAAGTATCTGTACTAACAATAGCTGGATTGAAACCTTTTTTTTGCAAATAGCGGGTAAGTTTACCTATTGAGGTTGTTTTACCGCTTCCCTGAAGTCCCATAAAAAGTATTTTGTATGGTTTTTTATGGATCTCCACTTCTTGTGCAGTTGCACCGAGTAGGTTCACAAGTTCATCGTAAACTATCTTAATAACGTGTTCCTTGGGTGTAACGCCCTTTGGAGGTTCTTCATTTAAAGAACGATCTTCTATAGTCTTTGAAAGTTTTAAAACAAGTTTTATATTCACATCTGATTGGATAAGTGCCCTTTGAATATCTTTTATGACTTCTTTGACGACTTCTTCGTCAATTATGGACATTCCTGCCAGCTTTTTCATTGTTTTGGTCAGATTTTTTCCTAAATTACCCAACATTGTAACTCACCTGTTTAAAATTTAATATTTTTTAATATTTATAAATTTTATAATTATTAATAATCTATTTTTTTCTTATAGTAAATTCAATATTATTATATTAAGAGTTTAAGTATTTTACAGTATTTTTTCCATTGATGTATTATAGTAATAGCAGTAAAAAAAATAGAATTTATCCTAAGAACTCGGTTAGTAAAGGTAAATCTTACTTGTATTGGGGTTTCTTTGAGTATTCAATTGTTTTTGGGGATTGTTTGTTGGAGAATCAACAAATTGATGATAGTCTGTCCAAATCTTTTCGATAGGAAACTTTGCATGATATAATCTTGTTATGGTATGAGCAATGCTTTCCCATGCATTTCATAAACTATACTTGATGATATTAAAGCCCTCCGTATGAAAATTCTATCAACTTCATATTCATAGTTATATATAAATTACTGCAAACTATACAATTATTATTATATCCTATTCATCTCCCATTCGGAAAACACATCACAATAGAAATTTAAATATAAATTCATCAGATATCAATATTAAGTTGTTGATATGGATTTATAATATTTTAAATAAATTTAGGTTTCGAATTTTATCTACAACTTTAGTTAAATGAATTTAATATCATAATTGTATATAATTTTGCTAAAATTTTAATGCACATACGATGATCGGTGATAAAAATGTTTGAAAAATTAAAGATCAGCTTAATTAAAGCACCAATAATAAAAAAAGGCGAATATAACTATTTTGTTCATCCAATTACCGATGGTATTCCTTTAGTTGAACCTTCAATACTTGAAGAAGTCGCAGATGGAATTTCAAAATTTGGAAACATGGATGTGGATAAAATAGTATGTGTTGAATCAATGGGAATACACATAGCAACCGCATTATCGATAAAAACGGGAATACCTTTTGTAGTAGTTAGAAAACGTGCTTATGGGTTAGATGGGGAAGTTCCAGTCCATCAAATTACGGGATACAGTCATGGTGAGCTTTATATTAACGGTTTACAGAAGGGTGATAGAATAATCCTTGTAGATGATGTTGTTAGTACTGGAGGTACCATGATAGCTGTTTTAAATGCTCTAAAAAAAATGGGAGTAGAAGTTGTCGACGTGATGGCAGTTGTAGAGAAGGGGACTGGGAAAGATATAGTTAAAAGGGAAACAGGATTCACAGTTAAAAGTTTGATATTGGTAAATGTTGTAAATGGAAGGGTTGAAATAGAAGGAAGTGTTGCAGAATAATTTTGGATATAGGGTATAATGAGTTTAAATCTTCTTATATGGTGATTATGATATGTCAAAGCATGAACTTGAGGTAACTGGAGTTATAGAAAAGATTAAGGATTTAAATGCGGAAAAAGTGGGTATTCAATTTCCAGAGGGTCTTAAAGTACATGCAACAAAAATTGCCAGACAAATTGAACAAGAAACAGGGGCTCTCGTAATAATATCTGCTGATCCCTGTTATGGTGCGTGTGACGTAGCAGACGTAGATATGGCTGATTCTGTTGATGTTCTAGTTCACTTCGGACACAGACCTCTTCCCCTAGATTATGTTCTTCCTATTATTTTTGTAGATGCATACTCTAATATGGATTTACTCGAATGTGTTAAAAATTCTATGGATATGTTGGAGGGTTATAAAAGAATTGGGCTTGTAACAACTGCTCAACATTTACATCTATTGGAAAAAGTTTCAGATTTTCTTGAAGAAAATGGGAAGAAAATTTTAATGGAAGATGGTGCAGGAACAATAAAAGGTCAGGTATTGGGTTGTAATTTTTCAGCCATAAAAAACCTTGATGCAGACGCATTTCTCTATGTTGGAAGTGGAAACTTCCATGCTTTGGGCATTAAACTTTTTACAGATAAACCTGTGATAGTTGCAGACCCCTATCTAGGAGAAGCAAGGGAAATAGAAGAATTCGCAGACAGAATATTGCGTGTACGTTCTGCAAGAATAGCTAAGGCTATGGATGCTAAGAGATTTGGAATTATAGTATCTTCTAAGAAGGGTCAGTCGAGATTAGAATTAGCAAAGACCATAAAAAGCATGTTGGAAGATTCTGGAAGGGAAGGATTTATATTACTCCTTGATGATGTATCCCCCAATATATTGCTCCCATTCATGGATATTGATGCTTTTGTAATGACAGCATGCCCTAGAATTGCCATTGATGATTCTATCATGTATAAAAAACCATTATTAACACCTTCAGAACTTGAAATTGCTATTGGGAAAAGGAAATGGGAAGATTATGAAATAGATGAGATTAAGTACTGTTGATGAAATGTACAGAATTATAAATATTATGCAATATAAAAATTGAATTCTTGTATAATACTATATAAACATGAAGCTCAAATAGTAAGTCACTATAATATTAATAGCATAAAAAATGAATTTCATTTGAATAGAATATATGTGGATTACAAATTCATGAGTGATTAGTACTTATTTTAAGTTGAGGTGAATATATGAAAACCAAATCTGGAGATTTTGTTTTGCCGGGGGATGCGTTGGGAGTTACTGAGGAGTTTGTTCCGTCAGAATGGACCTATGAAGATGAAGGTAGAATAAGATCCCTAGTTGCAGGAACAGTGGCTGTAGACAATAAAAATAAAAAGATATCCATAATACCAAAAACAAGTTCTCCCTCTATGCTTAGAACGGGGATTGTTGTTGTTGGGCAGGTATCAGATGTTAGAGGTCAAAGAGCCCTTATCAAACTTGACAGTATTAAGGATAATAGTAGGGGTCTTGTAACATCCTTTTCAGGAGGAATACATATCTCACAAGCCCAAAAAGGTTACGTAGCCAAATTAACCGATGAGTTCAGAATAGGTGATCTTATCGAGGCAAAGGTGACCAAAATAATAGGCATAGACAATGTTGACCTTACTACAGCCGAAGATGAGCTCGGTGTTTTAAAGGCCATGTGTACCAAATGCAGGCACTACATGAAACAAACAAGTAAAAACGAAGTTGAATGCCCAAATTGTGGTAATAAAGAACGAAGAAATCTTTCTTCTAAATATGAGGGATAATATGAAGGTTATTAAGGAAACAAAGAAGGAATTTGAGGTAGAAATTACTGGAGAAACTCATTCTCTATGCAACACTTTAAGAAAAACACTTATGGAAGATGAGGATGTTGAGGCAGCAGCCTACGTAATTGAACATCCTATTATAGGGCAGCCAAAACTATATGTAAAGGGTAAAAATCCTAAAAAATCACTTCAAACTGCAGCAGAGACTGTTAAATCAAGATCTGAAGAACTTAAAAATCTTATTATTTCT
>PLTK01000094.1:6066-8090 GCA_003164415.1 Methanobacterium sp.
ATATCCATGGTGATGGCATTGATGGAACCGAAAAAATAACTGAAATGGTTAAAAATTCGAGAAATCTTGGCCAGCTTGGAGTTATTATGCTTGACGGCATCACATTTGGAGGTTTCAATCTCGTAAACATTCGAGAAATATTTGAATCTACTGGTATCCCTGTTATTGTAATAATGCGTAAAATACCAAACTTTGAAGGAATTAAAAAGGCATTGAAAAGATTTGAAGATTGGGAAGTAAGATGGACTAATGTACTTGAAGCAGGGCAAGTCTATAGGGTAGATCATCCTGAACCAATATACATCCAGATATATGGGATTGAATTGGAAGATGCTAAGGAGATAGTAAGAATTTCAACGACTCGGAGCGCAATACCCGAACCTCTCAGGGTAGCTCATATTATAGCCGCTGGGATCATATCTGGAGAATCAAGGGGAAGTGCTTAAAAATAAATTAAAATCCGATTTCTTTAAAGACTAGGAAGTGTTTATATTAAAAATCCTCTTTTAACTGTTGATACTGTGATTATACAAAATAACTCTGTGGTATTAGTAATGCGTAAAAATCCTCCTTTTAAAGGTTCTTGGGCATTGCCTGGAGGATTTGTAGAATATGGTGAAACAGTAGAAATAGCCGCCATTAGAGAGACAAAAGAGGAAACAGGCCTTGATATAGAATTGGATGGTATGGTGGGAGTATATTCTGATCCTCATAGAGATCCTAGGGGACACATCATTTCAATATGTTTTTTAGGACATAAAATTGGTGGAGAACTCGTTGCAGATACAGATGCATCAGATGTACAATACATGGAGATTGATGAAATTTCTAAGATTGAATTAGCATTCGATCATCATAAGATTCTCGAAGACGCACTTAAACTCCAAAATAACTGTCTAAACTAACAATCAAAACTCTGTTTAATATAACAAATTAATTAAACAATTATATGCATTGTTTAAAATGTAAAATATTAATAACAACAATGAATTGAAATATAAACTTAATTTAATAACTTTGATCTTACTATGTAATTATCAAATTTATCATGGGGAGGATATGAATGAAATTTTGTCCTAAATGTGGAACGGTCATGTTTCCTAAGGGTGACTGTTTTGAATGTAAAAATTGTGAATACACAACGAAGATAACAAAGGATGCAGTAAAGGAATATGAAATTTCTGAGAAGATATCTAACAATGAGAGCATAATTGTTACAAGCGACGAAATTCAAACTTTACCAACAACTACTGTCCGGTGTCCTAAATGCGATAATAAAGAAGCTTCTTGGTGGCTTATCCAAACTAGGGGTGCAGATGAGTCAGAGACAAGATTTTTCAGGTGTACCAAGTGTTCTTGCACATGGCGTGAATATGATTAATGATACTGTTAATAAATTAACATTATCGGGGTAATCAACATATTTCTTTTCAGGGGGAGTTTCAATTGATGGGGGATTCAGAGAAGGATACAAATAACAAACAGGAGAACTCAGTAACTTCCGAAGAACACAACGGGAACGCAGATAAACCTCAGGAATATGGAAGTACAAATATTAAAAATTCAGATGATCAATCTATGGATGAAAAAATTTCAGAAGATAAATCTTCTGAAAATACAGAGAGCTCCACAGAACAAAAAACAGAAAATTCTGTTAAGAATGAGAATCAATCCGATAAACAGGATATTTCTGGGGAACATGGAACTAACGAGGATAGTGCATACCATTACCCCCTAAAGTTAGAACATGATTTTATCAAAAAATTAAAAACCAACCGTGATAAAATAACCAAGGGTTCTGCCCTTGTTGTTGGTGGATTTTTAATATTATATGGGTTGGTCCTGGTTTCGGCTTCGGTTACAAAGGTGGCGGACTATGTCATATTTGGAGAAGATGCAACTGCAGACGCATTCTTAATGTTATTGGGTGTACTAATAATTGTTGCTGCATTTGCACAGAGTATTATGGATAAGACGTCTCTCGGTAAGATAGGCTCAGAACTGGAAGTTAATAACGAAAGTTC
>PLTK01000054.1 GCA_003164415.1 Methanobacterium sp.
GTAGATATCTTTACACATCCATTCTGTTCGATCATAAAATTAAAAGTAGATAAACTATTAAAAAAATAATTTTATTATGAATTTAATTTAATTTAACCATATTTATATCTGATGAATGAATCAAAGAATCTAATCCATGTGAAACACAGAAGAAATATTTAAAGAATATCCAAATCAATCGATTGTATTATAGCTCGTTTGTTTGATCAAGCACATTCAAATCAAATTAACAATTTCAATATTTAAATTGCAAACAAAGTATCTTGCATATTAACTTTTATGAGTGAATCGAATCAACAGTATAGACAAATTGTTTATAGATTATAAAAAATACATTCTCTTTGCTATTCCAATATTATAAAGTCATTATAGAATTAAATAATTCTGCAAGTGATCAAGCAATCAATTGATTGCAAGATTAGTTTTGAGAACTAGTGAGAACTTTATGTATATAATAGAAGTTGTAATATTTCGATAGCTATATTGATAACTTTTTAAGGTTATTTAATTAATAATAACCAGAATTGAGTGTTACTTTTATGATATTAACAAATATTTACATAGTTTCAAAACAATAAGGTACAATTTATATTGATAAATATGCAGGCAACACACCTTCATGATTTGGTTAGTATCCATAATCTAATCAATAATTTCATAATATTTTAACTAATTATTGTGTATATCACCAATTGCTTTGTAAAATCACTTGGAAATCTTTTTAACAATACGTGAATACTTTTTTAAAAAATTAAGGTTATGTGAGATGTCACTTATGTGTCTGTTAATGATAAAAAAATGTCTTGATTTCAAAAAAATTATTCTTACAGTATTATAAGGCGTTATATATTCAAAAAATATTTGGGGGGGGGGGCTTCTAAAATAGAGTTCGTAGATTCTTTTTTGAGTTAATCTGTTATTTTTGTTTATTTGAATAAAACAAAGTTTATAAGTGGAACTCATCTATTATATTTTATTATATTAAAATAATATTATTATTTTATAGGTGGGTAAAAATGAGTGAATACACCGATTTAAATAAAATTGCACTAGAAAAAAGTTCATGTGGTATAAGTGGGTTAGATGAGATTACTGAGGGTGGTTTACCTAAGGGAAGACCTACTTTGATTTGTGGTTCTGCTGGTTGCGGTAAAACCATGTTTGCAATGCAATTTCTCGTTCATGGTGCAGAAAATAATGAACCGGGACTTTTTGTATCATTTGAAGAAACTCAAGAAGAACTTGAAAAAAACTTCGCATCACTAGGCATAGACCTAAAAGCACTAGAAGAACAAAAAAAATTTTCTGTTGAATATATATACATGGAAAGATCAGAAATCGAAGAAACCGGAGAGTTTGATCTTGAAGGATTATTCATACGTTTAGCCTATGCAGTTGAACAAATTGGCGCTAAACGTATAGTACTAGATACAATTGAAGCAATATTTTCAGGATTACCCAATGAATTCATTTTACGAGCCGAACTTCGAAGACTATTCGCATGGGTAAAAACTAATGGACTGACAGCTATAATAACTGGTGAACGAGGCGAAAATACTCTCACACGATATGGGTTAGAAGAATATGTGGCTGATTGTGTTATTTTACTCGATAATCCAGTCGTTAATAAAATTTCAACACGTAATCTTAGAATAATAAAATATAGGGGTTCCTCACATGGCTACAATGAATATCCATTTTTAATGGATGAAGATGGTATTTCAGTACTTCCAGTTACATCATTACTATTAGAACACGAAGCATCAAATGAATATGTTCCTACAGGAATTGAACGTTTAGATACAATGCTTGGTGGTAATGGATTTTATAAGGGTAGTAGTGTTTTAGTTACAGGTGCTGCAGGTACGGGTAAAAGTAGTATTGGGGCGCAATTTGCAGAAAATACTTGTAAAAAGGGTGAAAAATGTCTTATTTTTGCATTTGAAGAATCCCCAAAACAAATCATCCGAAACATGAGATCTATAGGAATAGATCTTAAACCTTGGGTTGATAAAGGACTTTTAAAATTCCATGCAACAAGACCCACTCTATATGGATTAGAAACTCATCTTGTAACAATTCATAAGGTTGTTAACGATTTCAAGCCTGATGTAGTTATATTTGACCCTATATCCAATTTGGTCACTGTTGGAAGTTCAGATGAAGTTAAATCCATGCTCACACGATTAATCGACTTCCTTAAAAGTAAGCAAATTACTACACTGTCAAACTCATTAACAATAATGGGCCATATCGAAGCGGATGTCGGTGTATCCTCGTTAATGGATACATGGATCGATCTTAAATCTATCGAGACCAATGGTGAAAGAAATCGAACTATAGACATTGTAAAAACACGTGGTATGTTCCATTCCAACCAAGTTAGAGAATTCAAATTAACCAATGAAGGAATAAAATTATTAGATGTTTATTTAGGGTCCGCTGGAATGCTTACAGGTTCTGCACGTGTTTCACAAATTGCCAAGGAAAATACTGAAAAATTAGAGAGAAAGCAAGAGATTGAAAGACAACAGAGAATAGTTGAGCAAAAGCGCAAGGTATTAGATGCTCAAATGGTTGAACTTCAAGCTCAATTTGAATCTGAGAAATATGAATTAGATAGAATCATAGCTCAGGAAAAATTAAAAGAAGAATCAATAGAAACCGATCGTGATATTATGGCACAAGTCCGACATTCCAACGGGGATAAATAGGAAGTAATATAACATGAACAATAACTCAAAACCGGATATCGACGCTTCAGAAAAAAGTAGTGAAGTTTGGAATTTAAGACTATATGTGGCGGGTCAAACTCCAAAATCCATAGAAGCCTTTGCTAATCTAAAAAAGATATGTGAAACACATCTCAAGGATAGATATATAATTGAAGTGATAGATCTAGTCCAAAATCCGGAATTATCTAAAGATGATCAGATTCTAGCGATTCCAACATTAGTTCGAAAGCTTCCAGAGCCTATAAAGAAAATAATAGGAACACTTGCAAAGGAAGAAAAAGTCCTAGTTGGATTAGATATAAAACCAGTAAAATAAAATCCATGAAGGTAATAGATATGGATGAAAAAACCAATAAATTTGATGAATTTGAAGCTATTGAAGCCACTAAAAAAGATGATAAATATGTGTTACGTCTTTTTGTAGCAGGTATCAATCCTAAATCTAAAAAGGCCATTGAAAATTTAAGAGAAGTATTAGAGGAAAATTTAAAAGACCAATATGAACTTGAAATTATAGATATCTATCAGCAACCAATATTTGCCAAAGAAGGCCAGATAATAGCCGCACCCACATTAATCAAAGAGTTACCCCTACCAATTAGAAGGTTTGTTGGAGATTTATCAGATAAACATAAATTATTGTTAGGATTAGATTTAAGATCCCAAAAAAAGTGATTCAATCATGCCAGATAAACATAAATCCAAAGAAGAATTATTAAATGAAATTATTGGATTACAATCACGTTTGGAAGAGGCTGAAGAGACTTTATTTGCCATTCAAAATGGAGAAATAGATGCTATTATAACTCCTCAAGGCTCAGACGGACCTAAAGTTTATACATTAGAAAGTGCCGATTCTCTATACAGAAATCTTGTTCAAGAAATGAATGAAGGAGTAGCAACATTAACAATTGACGGCACCATCATATATGGCAACTCTCAATTAGCCTCTATGCTACAATTACCTATGGAAAAACTAATCGGACAAAGACTAAATGATTTCATAATTGTCAACGATATAGAAACATATAACACTATTTTCGATAATGGATTTAACACTAAAAGCAGTGGTGAAATTAGTATTAAATCTGTTAAGGGAAAAGTTTTACCCGTATATATTTCTGTTAATACTCTTAAAGATTTGAAAGGTGTTTATGTTGTTATTACGGATTTAAGTCAACAGAAACATCATGAAGAATTAAAACTAGCTCATGAACAATTGAATAATAGTTTGGAAGCATTAAAAGATAGTGAAAAAAGTTATCGAAACATACTTGAAAACATTCAGGATGCATATATGCGATCAGATAAAGAAGGGAATATTATTATGGCAAGCCCTTCTGCAGCCCGTATATATGGATATGATTCTCCAGAAGAAATGATAGGTACCTCAGCATTATCATACTATAATAATGCCAACGATAGGAGATATGTGCTGGATGAGCTCAAAAAATACAATAAAATTGAAGCTAATGAAATTGAAGCTTTGCGAAAAGATGGCACATGTTTTTTTGCTTCACAGAATGCCCAGTATCATTATGATAATAATGGTAAAATTCAAGGCACAGAAACCCTTGTTCGTGATATAACCATCAATAAAAAAGCTGAAAAAGAGATACAGAAACGTTTAGAGAAGGAACGACAACTTACTGAAGAGCTGAGTTCTGCAAATGAAGAATTACAGGCAATTTCTGAGGAAGTTCAGACTTCAAATGATGAATTAAGACATGCACAGACTAATCTAAATAAGCTAGTAAGTGAATTAAAAATTTCAAATAAAGAACTTGAACAATTTGCCTATGTAGCCTCTCATGATTTGCAAGAGCCTCTTAGGATGATAACCAGTTTCACTCAACTTTTAGAGAAACGTTATAAAGGCCAGTTAGATAGTGATGCTGATGAGTACATAGGTTTTGTTGTTGATGGTGCTCATCGGATGAAAGATTTAATTGATGATTTATTAGAGTTTTCAAGACTTAATACTGATGTTCGGGAATTTGAATTAGTTATAATGGAAATAGCTTTAGAAGATGTTTTAAGAAATTTAAAACCAACTATAAAAGAAAATAAAGCCCAAATCACACATGACTATCTACCTAACATAATTGGAGACCATGTTCAGATTATCCAACTGCTACAAAATTTAATAGGAAATGCTATCAAATTCAAAGATAATAAACCTCCTGATATACACATATCTGCTCAAGAACGAAGCAATGAATGGTTGTTTAGTGTAACGGACAAAGGCATAGGTATTGATCAAAATCATCAAAAACAGATTTTTAGTATTTTTAAACGGCTACATACCAGAGAAGAATATCCTGGAACAGGCATAGGCTTAGCAATATCTAAAAGAATTGTAGAAAGACATGGTGGACAAATCTGGATAGAATCTGAAATAGGGAAAGGTTCAACATTCTACTTTACAATATCTAAAAATGTAGACGTATTTTAAATAATTATTATTTTAAAATAATAATTCAAGAGATATTTTTATGTTCTGGCTAATATTATAATTAATAGATTAGATTATTTTTCCTAATTGGAGGAGTTTTACGGATAAGAATCAGAAACTTGAAATGCGTAGGAGAGCTGAAGAAACAGTTAAGAATCAAGTTGATCACACAAACGATAAATCGTGGAACCTTGATGAGGTTATCTATGAGTTGCGTGTTCATCACTCTACGGGAGTATTTTAATTATATCTTAATATTAAAATGTCCATTTTTATGTCTAAGAAATAAAAAAAGTGAATTATAAAAATCTTACTATTCGATCTGTATAACAATTAATATCTTTAATATGATTCAAACATAAAAAAAGAAAGATTATTATTTAAGACTTATAGAAATTTTTTTTATAAATTAAGGTGGCAGATATGAGCTCCAAGCAAGTGAAATCTGATATTGTTTCTAATCAAGATGTTATAACGTTAAGCAGTCAATTAGATGCAATGAATAGATTGTATGATATTAGTACACTATTCATCCATAAAGATAATTGGAGCCAGGTGCTTACTAAAATTGTTGAGACTGCAATTGCTATTTCTGGTGCTGATTTTGGAAACATTCAACTTTTGGATGATAATTCATCTCGTCTCAATATTGTGGCCCATTATGGGTTCCCCAAATGGTGGCTGGACTTCTGGAATGAAGTTCATAAAGGGGAAGGTGTATGTGGAACAGCATTGGAGACAGGAAAACGTGTTATTGTTGAAGATGTTGAGCAGAGTCCTATCTTTATAGGTACACCTGCTCTGGACATACAGCTCAAAGCAGGAGTGCATGCTGTTCAATCTACACCTATCGTAAGTAGAGATGGAAAGCCTTTAGGTATGTTTTCAACACATTTTAAAAACCCACATAGGCCTGACGATCGTGAGCTTCAACTGTTAGATTTGCTCGCAAATCAAGTAGCTGACATTATTGAGCGTAAAAAAGCTGAAGACTTAAATCAAAATATTTTAGAAGAGTTGCGTACTACTGAAACACTTTTAAGTTCAATAACGAATTTGTCATCGGATGTAATTTATATTAAAGACCGTCAAAGTCGTTGGATATTTGCTAATCCGGCTTTAGAACGAATTGTAGGTAAATCTTCTGATGATTTATTGGGAAAAGATGACCTTGAAATCTATTCAAATAAGGAAATAGGAAAGACAATATTAGAGAACGACAGTAAAATCATGGACTCATGTAAAGAAGAAATTTTGGAGGAAGTTGTTGAAACTCAAGATGGAATGCGTTCCTTTATTTCAGTCAAGACACCACGCTTTAATGAGAACGGCCAAGTAATTGGGATTGTAGGAATATCCCATGATATTACTAATCGTAAACAAGCAGAATATGTATTGAGGGAGAGTGAAGAGAAATACAGGAATATAATTGAAACAGCTAATGAAGGGATTATGATAACAGATCCCTCAGCAATTGTTACATTTGCAAATGCTAAAATGGCAGAAATGTTAGGATACTCAATAGAAGAACTGGTGGGATTGGATAGCTTAACACTTATTGATAAAACTGAACTTGAAAAAGCAAAGCAAAGAATAGAAGATCGAAAAAAAGGAATTAAAGGAGAATATGAACTTAAATTCCTTAAGAAAAATGGCGAGGTTTTATGGACTCAGGGTAGTGTTAGTCCAATTTATGACCATAGAGGCATCCATACTGGTAATTTGACAATGTATACTGATATCAATGTACGTAAAAAGGCTGAAATGCTTAACAAGGAACTATTGGAGAATGAACAACAACTTACAGAGGAACTACAATCCTCAAATGAAGAATTACAATCCACAAGTGAAGAGCTTCAGACCTCAAACGAAGAATTAAGATGCACTACAGAGGAGCTCCAGATATCTAATGAGAATCTTAGAAAAATCTTGAAAAATTATGATCAACTTAATCATACCCTAGTGGCACTTAGAGATAGTAGTTTTGCTATGATGCATGCTATTGATGAAGATTTTTATTTGGATGAAGTTTGTAGAATTATAATTGAAGACTGTGGTCATTCAATGGTATGGATCGGTTTTACTGATGAAGAAAGTAAGAAAGTTGTTCCAGTTGCATATTCTGGTTTTGAAGAAGATTATCTTAGAACATTGAATATCACATGGGATGATACAGAACGTGGTCAAGGGCCTACAGGTACTGCTATTCGTACTGGAAAACCTAGTATATGTGAGAATATGCTGATTGATCCAAAATTCAAACCTTGGCGTGAAGAAGCAATAAAACGAGGTTATGCATCGTCAATAGTTCTTCCAATTTTTCTTAATGACCAAGTGATTGGAGCATTGACCATTTATTCAACAGAAACAAATCCATATTCAGAAGAAGCAATAAAATTATTACAAGAACTTGCAGATGATATTTCTTTCGGATTAACAGCTTTAAGATTACGCATTGCACATACAGAGGCAGAAGAAGCATTAAAAGAAAGTCTTTTAGAAGTTCAGAGGTCTAATGCTGAACTTGAACAATTTGCTTATATAACATCACATGACCTTAGAGAACCATTACGTATGATCACAAGTTTTCTACAACTATTAGAAAGACGATATCAAGACCAGTTAGATGCAGATGCTAATGAATTTATAGGATATGCCGTCGATGGAGCTAAACGATTAGATGCAATGATACAAGATATTTTAATTTACTCAAAAATTACCAATAAAGAACGAAACTTAAACCATATTAACATTAATAATGTCCTTGAACAAACTTATTTGAACTTAAAAGCAGCTATCGACGAGAATGATGCTCACATAACAAATGATCATTTACCTACACTCAAAATAGATGAACAATTAATGGTTCAACTTTTCCAGAACCTCATTAGCAACGCCATCAAATATCGGAGGGATGAATCTCCTAAAATTCATATTTCAGCTAAAAAAGAAGATGAACTATGGGTCTTCAGTGTTAAAGATAATGGCATAGGAATCTCAGAAAAACATTTAGAAAAAATATTCACCATATTCCAACGACTACACTCTCATGAAGAATATGAAGGAACCGGTATAGGTCTTGCAATAGCACAAAAAATTGTGCACCAGCACAATGGGGAGATCTGGGCAGAATCCAAAAATGGAAAAGGTACAACATTCTATTTTACAATCCCAACAAACTAATATCTATTTCAGATTTAACTTCATCTTAGTCCTATATTACAATTTAAAACCTATTTGAATTTTAATTAAGTTAAAACAACTTATAAATCATATAATTATATTATAAAATGGTGTATATATAATTGTTTTTTAACAAAGTAAAATTATTTTCTGCAAATGAATTATTCAGTTTTTTTTTATGTGTTATTTTGAAATTATAGAGTTAAGGAGTAAATTTTTTAAGATCATAAATTTTTAAAATTTTTTAACAAATTAAAAAATAAATTTCTAAATTTTAGAAATAGTTCCTGAAGTTTTAACTTCAGGAATCATGTAAGTCAGTTGTTCGGAGGCGGTCGACAGACATGATAATTTACAAAGCAGTGATTTAATGATTATATTTAATTACTGTTTGTACTATTACATTCTATTTTATAGCATATAAACTTGATTATTAATTTCATCCTAATACACATTATCACATCGTATTACCTCTAAAATATTTTATAATAAATGAGAATTCCGAACAGAATAAAGTTCTGTTTTTGTTCATACTGTTCTGTTTTCTTACTCATTATAATTTAAAATTATTTGACTATGCATCATTCATTACTGTTGAATATTTAATTTATTGGATATCCAATTCATTATTATTTCAAATGTATCCTTACCGAATCCCATATGTCCTGCGTCAAAGAATCTAGCGCATTTAGGACTACCATGTTCAAATAATAGATAACAATCTTTGATAGGGATTACAGAATCGTACAATCCGTTAACAAGTAATAATGGTGCGCTGGTTTTATCTAAAATTCCTTGTCTTAAAAGGGAAAGTTTAGGTGCATATTCTACCCATTCTTCATAACTTGACAAATCGAAGGCATAACTAACTGTTTCAAAGAATTCAAAAGGATATTCTCCTCGTTCTTGCTTCATAATCCAGTCAAGTTCAAATGCATAGTGGACTGGCCCGCCTTGACTTACAGCGCAAAGTATCCTTTCTTTATAAAGATGTGCAACTTTAACTGCCCAATAACCTCCAAAACTGAAACCCCAAACTCCCACTCGATTAGAATCCAAGCTTTCCTGAGTATCAATCCAATCAAGCACGGCTCCAAACAATCTTTCTGCATCCTCTGAGCCTTTAATTGGTGAATCACCAACCCCTGGTCCATCAATTGCAAGAGTAGCTAATCCATTTTGTAAAGCAGAATCATTAACATTTTCTGAAACGAGACCCTCCTCTTTGAAACCATCTATTCCTCCCCATGTAAAAAGTAGTGGAAAAGGTGCGTTATCCTTTTTAGGTACTCTTAAATAAGCAACAATTTTTTTACCTTCTCCTTTTTTTCCCTTGAAGGGTATCTCCACTTGTTGAATGGGAACGTCGAAATATTGTGAAGCTTTTAAAAGCATTTCTTGTGATTTTTTATATGCTTCCTTTTTTACATCAGAATTAATTGTGGGGTATCTGGCTATCCTGTAATATTGATATGCTTTTAGATAATTATCTTTGGCTTCCTGTTTATTGCCTGTTTTTTCTGCTTGATAGCCTTTATATTCATATGGCTTGGCAATGGAGGTGAAAGCTGCAACCCATTTATCATGATCATATGATGTTAGACTAGTCATAGCTCGTTCCATATCATCATATGAAGCATAAGTAAATGGATAAACTCCCATTTTTACTTTAGGACTCCATAATTTCCATAATTCATTTACTGGACGAGTATATCTTTCTAATTTTCCTTTACTCAATTTTTTATCATGATTATTGGAATGCATATCTAGAATCATCCCCTTTTTTTTATATATTATTATGTTTTACTAAGATTTAATTATATCATATCCTCATAGAGGCCGTAAAATTGGAAAGAACCATTATAAAATAATATTTAATTCACTTTACTCCAATTAATCATTTTGTTCATATTATAAGTAGCATTTGGGTTATCTGAACTTTATTTTGAATCCTTCCATATGCTTTTAGACCCTTTGTCTTCTGTTCAAAATAAGCTAAGTACAATTAAATATTTCAAACAATTTCTATTAAAATTTTTAATTAGAATAGCAACAACTAAATTCAAACAAGTTTTTAGACTTTAAATATCTAGAGACCCCAATAATCCTGGTTGGTTTGTGCAATGTTGCCTTATCTATTAAGTTTTTTTCTTTCTACTTTATCAATGGTTTAGCATCAAACCAGTATTCATTGCATCCAGTTCATATGGATTGAAGTCGTAGATATGTAAATACTAAAAAATTACTACTTCGTCATAGTTCCGTATAACGATTTATCATAGGTTTATATTCAAATAATGATATAAGGAATGTTCTGGGAAAAGTTGAATTCATAAAAGAATTTTTTTAATACTTTGATATAGCATTGTTTATAGTTTTAATTTTCCTTTAAGACCGTTAAAGAATAATGAATGTATCTCTTTGAAAAGTTCGGGATTATTATCAAATTTAGCTATTACTGTAGGGTTATTGTGAAAATAGTATTGAAAAATTTCTATATAGATAGCTATTGCATCTGTAGAAACTGAATCATTTATAATTCCTTCTTTTTTCCCTTCTTCAACAAGATTAATAATTAAATTCTTAATTTGGGCACGTTTTTTTATTATATAATCATTAACAGTATCACTTGTAGAGGATATTAATAAGAATTGCAAGTCTGTTCTTTTAGTGTCATTAGCCATTGATATAAATAATTTTTCCATTTTATGATTTATCGAATCATGACTATCTAAAATCTTTGTTATTTCTATATAATAATCATCCATTAGTTTGATTAATAATTCCTGTTTTAGATTTTCTTTACTTTTAAAGTAATTATATATAGATACTTGTGATACTGAAGCTTCTTTGGCTATTTCAGCTACACTAACTTTGTTATAGCCATATTGTTTAAATAGTTTTAAGGATGCCTTTAATATTGAATTTTTCTTGTTTTGGCGCCTTCTTTCAAATCCATCCATTGATAACCACCAGATATACTATATATTGTGTATTTATTGTACAAATCTATTTATTTTAATTATTGTTTATTATTGAGGCTATATGAATTTATTCAAAATGAGTTAGATAAGGTTATATAATTTATGAAATATATTAATAAAATAATTACATAATTTAATTTAAAAAATAGGTGAAAAATGACTAACATAAAATACCATGATTTAGAAGAAGGATCAAAAGCTACTCCATTTTCCACATTTTTTTGGGCAGGATTTAAAAACGATTGGACCAATGTCGAAAATCAGTTTAGCGATGATATCGAATGGATTTTAATGCCCAACTACGCAATATACAAAGGAAAGAAAGATGTAGTAGCATTATGTAAAGCTGGAAAATATGCTTCTCAAAAAAATCCAGAACCTATACTCAATATTATAACCAATGAATGGGGTATTTGGGAGTATTGGAATATTGGTACAGTTACTGAAGATGTTATTGAATTTGCAAAGCAATCGGCATGGCCATTTCCAAAGTATACTAAAAGTGTCATAGGTAAGACTTATAAAGTCCCAGTTTGCTTCATATATCATATCAATGCAGATAATAAAATTGATCTGGTAAGAGAATATCTTGATGTTGGAAGTGTCATGGCGCAATTTACAGGAGGGATATAAATCACACCTAAAGAAATTATAGAAAGTTATTGGCGTGCTTGGTCAGAACATAACCTGGAGAATCTATTATCCTTACTAGCCCCAGAGTTTGTTTCGAGAAGTTCTCTTAGTCAAGGACAGAGTGTAAATAAAGATATAATAGCAAAAGGTTTTGAGATGTTTGATAAAGCTCTTCCTAACTTAAAAGAAGAGGTTATCAGCATTATATCTGAAGGAGATACAGTAGTATGTGAGGTTATAGAAACTGCAAAATTCACAGCCCCTATGGAATTGCCTAATGGAATTATAGAACCTACAAACAAATCTTATAAACTCCCTGTATCATCATTCTTCCGTATAAATGAACAAGGATTAATTACAGAGCAAAGAACATATTGGGATACAGCCAGTTGGGCTAGACAAATCGGTATTGATCCAAAAATATTTGCTCCCAACAATAAAAATATTTCAAAAGAGGATGTTATACAAGAATTTACTCGCTGTATGACAACAGATGATATAGATGGAATAATAAAACTTTTTAATGAGGACAGTGAATGGGTCATAATGGCCACCGGGGAAACATTCCATGGCAAGGAGAAAATTAGGGAACTCGCAACAAGATCTGTTAA
The DNA here is from genome assembly GCA_003164415.1 of Methanobacterium sp. GTDB lineage: Archaea > Methanobacteriota > Methanobacteria > Methanobacteriales > Methanobacteriaceae > Methanobacterium_B. The sequence goes on from PLTK01000054.1 coordinate 12,602, forward strand.
TGCTAGGGATCATACAAATGAACGCGGTATCCATCCATATGATGTTTTTTTTAATGCTGATGAGACTAGACTGTGCTGGGAGTATATCCATACCGCAATTGTAACGGATGATTGGCCTGCATCTAAAGATAGACCTACTTCAGGGTCGGAATTTAAATTAGCTATTGTATTGGTATGTGAGATCCAAAACAATAAAATAGTCGAGTTAAGGGAATATTTCGACATGCAAACTATAGTCGAGCCAGGGGTGCAACATTATTTGTACTCATAATTTTTTTCCTTTCTTTTTCGAATTTAATAAATTTTTCATTTAATTCATGATTCGTCATAGACATCATATGACGAAGTACAATAATAAAATTAAAGCTGAAATTTATTTTAATTATATTTTAGATTAGTAGAACGTTCATATTAAATAGCAACAATCTTCATTTCCTTAATTACTTCAATATTATAAAGAATACTTTCATTCTTTCATACAAGAATGATATTGAACTTATATTAGCATTTTAAATCTGTGGAAAAAGATATCGAAAAATTCGAATAAATCAATATTAATGAAAATAGACATTTAAAAAAAAATAGGGGAAAAGGTTTTAGGTTGTGGTTATTTTTTTAGTTTAGGTATTATTGATCCACCGAAAACCATCAGAATTGCTAGTATTAATCCTGCAATTGGCACACCCGTATGTTGTAATGGTATTGTAGTTGTTTCTGCATTCATAGTAGTTGTGGAGTTATTTCCTATATTTTTTCCACTATTATTTGCGCTAGTGTGTTGTACATTGATAGATACTGTTGCAACTGGGCTAGTGTTTTGGTTGAATTCATTTATAGCAGTTATCGTAGCAACGTTAGTCACATGTTTACCTGCTACAGAAGCTGTAGGTGTTACAAATAGTTTTAACGATGCACTTGCACCATTCAAGATAGTTCCAATGTTCCATATTCCAGTAATGCTGTTGTAGGTGCCCTGACTTGCGATGTAACTGTTAAAGGTTAAACCAGCAGGTATTTTATCGGTAACTTGTACACCGGTAGCTGTATTTGGACCATGATTAGTTGCGGTTATGGTATAATGGAACTGCTGACCAACTTTAGGAGCAAGATTGCTTGCAGTTTTAGTTAAAATTACATTAACTATAGGAGTTGCAGGCACAACTACTACTGCATTTACTGTTTGGCCTATGCTGGTTGCAGTGTTAGTTACGGTTGTTCCAGCTACAGAAGCTGTAGGAGTTACAAACAGTTGTAATATTGCACTGGCACCATTGACTAGTGTTCCAACATTCCATATTCCTGTGACACTGTTGTAGGTGCCCTGACTTGCGGTGTAACTGTTAAAGGTTAAACCAGCAGGTATTATATCAGTTACCTGAACACCAGTAGCAGTACTTAAACCGTTGTTAGTTGCGGTTACCACGTAGTGGAATTGTTGACCAACGTTTGGTG
>PLTK01000092.1:187-4560 GCA_003164415.1 Methanobacterium sp.
AATACTGGTGTAGCAATAGAACTGCAGTTTAAAGATGTTTCATATTCCCTCAGCGAACAAGGAGCATTTGAGTACATAAGAAGGAGTATGATAGCTAACCCCCATGCAAAGATTACCTTCCGTGACCCAACAGGGCACAAATATATATTTGATAGGGCGACCGATGTTATACCCCCACTTCCTAAAGAAGTTCTTCCCCATCCAAGAGGAGTTACAGCAGACGATTTAATATTCATGGCAAAACATACCGATAAAAGGAGATTCAGGAGCCTTTTAACCAGTTCCCTTTCACGAATGTCTACTAAGCGTGTAAATGAAATACAGGAAATTACCAAAATAGACCTTAACAAACGTCCAAAAGACATGAAATGGGATGAAGCCGAAAGGATCGTAGAATTATTTGCTCAAATGGATTTCATGGCTCCACCAACATCAGGTTTGATACCAATTGGAAAAGTTCAAATTGAAAAGGGTATTAGGGAAATTTTAGAACCGGAATTTGTTGCGACAACTACAAGAAAGCCCAAAACATATCGTGGAGGAGTTTCATTTGTAATTGAAGCAGGTATTTCTTATGGTGGAAATTCAGGAAGGGTAGTCGGTGAACAGAAACGTGCAGAGATCATGAGATTTGCAAACAGAGTTCCACTGAGTTTTGACCAGGGAAGTTGTGCAATAACAGAAGCTCTAAAAAGTATAGATTGGAAACGTTACGGTATACGTGACCTGGAAAATGCTCCCATAACTGTGTTTGTTAACATTGTTTCAACTAACGTACCATATCTTTCAACTGGTAAACAGAGTGTTGCACCTGAAGAAGAGATACTCCATGAAGTAAGACAAGCTACAATGAAAATTGCAAGGAGTCTTCAGAAATATATTAACGCTAAAAGAGCAGCAAAAGATGAAGAAATGCGATCAAAGATTTTTGAGACTTATGTGCCTGTAATAATGAAAGAAGCAGCACTACTTGCAGGAACGGATGTTCCCGAATATGAACATATCCTGGCCAAGGTAACAAGAAGACCAAAAATACTCGACGAAATGGATATAGATTTAGGCGAATTAGCAGATGATGATATAGTAGGCGAAAAGGATGATGAATAGAAAAGAACTTGCCTTAAACAGGAAAGAGTTAGCTGTAAACAAACTCCAAAGTCTTGGTGAAAAGATCATNNGCAATAAAAGTACCTTCAAGGGGTACTTCAAACATAGTTTATGATGATTTAAAACGATACTATGTACTCGGAGACCGTTATGGACAAAGATCACTAGGTAATGTGAAACAGATCAAAAAAATTGGTCAAATGGTGTATATGGCCAATTTCTGTAAGAGTCTTGTAGAAACAGGAAAAACCGCAACACTGAGGGAAATGTACTATGTTTCCGAAGGTTGGGATATAGATTTCGGAGACCAGCAAGAATCCAACATAGTAGGAGAAGACCTCGAAGTAACACTAGGAATCTCACGTGAAGATTTAGGACTAATGCCCGAAGAAGATGGTGCATCAGTTTATGGAGATATAACTCTAAAAGACGACGATGTAGAAATAAACGCCTTAAGAATGGGCAAATCAGGATACACTATTTCACCAACTATAGATGAAGTTGAACTAGTCGACCATAATGTACAAAGAGTAATAGCAGTAGAAACAATGGGTATGTTCCACCGAATGGTTCAAGAAAACGCTTATAAAAAGTTCGAAACACTCATTGTTGGGCTTAAAGGACAAGCAGCTCGTGCAACACGTAGATTTCTTAAAAGAGTTAATGAGGAACTTGGACTCCCAGTATACATCTGTAACGATGGAGATCCATGGGGATTTCATATAGCAATGGTAATAATATCCGGAAGTGCAAAACTCGCACATGTAAACCACGAACTTGCAACACCGAATGCAAAATTTCTAGGAGTTACAGCATCAGATATTATAAATTACGACTTACCAACCGACCCATTAAAGGATATTGATGTATTAAGACTCAAAGAACTATATAAAGATCCTAGATACAGAGATGATTTCTGGAAGGTAGAAATTAAGAAAATGCTTAAAATTGGGAAAAAAGCAGAACAGCAGTCTTTCTCAAAATACGGATTAGAATATGTAGTTGATACATATTTACCAGAAAAACTCGATGCAATGTAATATACTTAGGTTGGTACACCAACCACCTTTACTTTTTTTTAATTTATTTAGATTAATTTTATAATTATATCAAAAAAATTCCTGCTTTTAAACTTAAATTAATAAAAATCTATTTTTACAACTTAACTACAGGATTGCTAATCCTTTTAATTTTGAGTTATAATCATAAGAAATTAAATTGCTATTTAAAAAAATTAATAAATATACATCCTATTCAAATTAAACCCCACAATTATTCAATTTAAAAAAATTAATATGCTACAGTTAACAGAATAGATATTGTGATATCATGGTTGAAAAAGAAACAATTCAATGCGGAAGATGCGATAAATGGTTCGAAAGGGAAAAGGAAAAAAATGCTAGAATCAAAAAAGAGGGTAAAGTAAAGGAATATCTATGTCCCGACTGTGATGATACTATTATTAAAGAAGAATAAATTTATCTGTAAATTATTCTGAAGTCATTTAATTACTTTTTATTTTTTTTTTAGAATGCTTCCAAAAAATCTAAATAAATAATATTATTTTTTTTCATGGTTTATAGCAATACCCAAAAGTCCCAATCCCATCGTTAAAAATGAAAAATTCCCAATTAACCCCGCAACGACAGGATTTCTAAAGTACAATACTGAAGCAGTGAAAATAGCTATAGCAATTAATTCTATACCCATGATCAAACCAACCAATCCAATAATTTTATCTAAATTATCAATTATCATGATTCTCTCCTCTTTTGAAATTATAAAGACATAGAATTGAATTTAAAATTTTTATTAAACTGATTCAATTTCTTATCCAAATTTTTTTAAACTAAAATATAAATTATAATGTAAAAGTTTAGCTATATAAACATTTGTATTATTATAATTAATTTGGGTTCGAATAATATTAGTGATAAACAGTTAGAAGAATAAAATTCTAGATCATCATTAAATGATTTCTATTTTTTAGAAAAAGTGATTATCAGATTAATCAAGAAGGTGATGGTAAATTGGGCTGTTCATGAGAACTAAATTATATAAATTTGATAATTCTCTACAGATTGCTTAAAATTTGATAGAAGGTTAATAAGGGCAATACATACCAATGCTAATTGACCATTATCAATTTAAAGCATTAAAATATTTTGAATTATTCTAATTAATATGCATTATAAGGCAACATTAAGCATAACCCCTAAAATGTATATTCAAGACAATATCATGATCTAAAACGTACTTCATAAAAAATATTTTTTATTAAATAAAAAAATCAAAAGATTTAATGATGTAAATATCTAAAACATTATAATAAGGGTGGAAAGTAATAATTCTGAGTAAGAACAAATTCTTTGAAGAAAAAATAAATATTAATAATAAAAATTTAAAAAAATAGGTTAATAATGATGGTAATTACTTTTATTCGCACATTGTAGAATAATGGGTAAAATCCTATGAAATGGAGGTTTATTAATGAAAGCTGTTGGAATAAATGGATATGGTACCATTGGTAAAAGAGTTGCAGATGCAGTAACCGCCCAAGACGATATGAAGATCGTAGGAGTTACAAAAAGAACCCCCAATTTTGAGGCTAAAAGGGCAATGGAATTAGGTTACGATATCTATATGAGCTCACCAGATAGGGAAAACCTCTTTGAAGAAGCAGATATTACTGTAAAGGGTACAATTGATGATCTATATGATAAAGCAGATATAATGGTTGATTGTACTCCGGGTGGAGTAGGCGCTAAGAATATGGAATCTTATAAAAAAGTTGGTGTTAAGGGGATATTCCAGGGTGGTGAAAAACACGATAAGATAGGAAAATCTTTCAATTCATTTTCAAATTTTAATGATTCGATTGGAGCGGATTATGTAAGGGTAGTTTCCTGTAATACAACAGGTCTTTGTAGAACTTTAAATCCTATCAAGGAGTTATGTGGTATTAAAAAAGTTAGGGCAGTTATGGTAAGGCGTGGTGCAGATCCGGGACAGGTTACTAAAGGACCCATAAATTCAATAGTACCAAACCCTCCTACTGTACCTTCACATCATGGTCCTGATGTTCAAACTGTAATGTATGGACTTAACATAACAACAATGGCACTTTTAGTTCCAACTACTCTCATGCATCAACATAACCTAATGGTTGAACTTGAATCGGATGTAACAGTTGACGATGTAATAGATACATTCGAAAAAACTCCACGTGTTTTACTTGTAGATGCTTCAAGGGGACTTGGATCTAC
>PLTK01000005.1 GCA_003164415.1 Methanobacterium sp.
GTTGAAAAACTTGACCTCAAAAAAGGTGACACAGTTTCAGCAATTATAAAATCAACAGAAATAATGGTTGGTAAAGACTAAATCTTTCTAAAAAATCCTTATGTTTTTTTTTATATTCTTATTTTTTGAATCCTATTTTTAAAGCTATTCTTTATATTTAAAGTGAATAATATAGATTTTTAATAGTACTTATAAACAAAATTAAATCGATATGTTTATATGCACTTATCGTTGAATTGGATATTATACATAAAAATTTAATAAAGTTTAGAGGTGAAATTTATGCCAGTAATTATAGATACAGAAAAATGTGGAAAGATAGAAAACTGCCCTGGTGAAGGACTCTGCATAAAATTATGCGAAGAAGATGCCCTTATTGAGGAAGCTGGAGATGTAGTTATTATATCTGAAAATTGCAACGATTGCGAGTTATGTATCATGAATTGTCCCAACCAAGCAATATCTAAGGTAGATTAAATCTACAATTGGTAGAGGAGATAAAATGAAATCAATAACAAGGGAAGGGGATGAAAATCGTTCTCTAACCCACAATAACGATAAATGTATTGGTTGTGGAATATGTACTAGTATATGTCCTACAAAATCCATTAAAAATGGCCCGATACTTCCAATAGCACGTGGACTTGTAGATATGGATTACATAAATATCAATAAAAATAGTTGTTGTTTATGTGGACTTTGTGCAAGTGTTTGTCCAGTTGATGCACTTGAATTTAAAATAGACGATAAAAACATCAAAGAAATGGACACTTATCCAAAATGGGATAAAGATGCTAAAATTGACACAGAAGCTTGTGTACATTGTAAAGCTTGTGAAACTGCATGTCCACAAGATGCAATCAAAGTCGCAAGGACATTACCTAGAAGGGAAGATCTAGTTCTTGGAGAGATAGAAGTTGATCAAGATAAATGTATCAACTGCAAGATCTGCGAAGAATTATGTCCCGGAGATGCCATTACAGTTAAACAAACTGGTCGTGAAACCTACGAAACAGTAGTGGATGAAGACAAATGTGTTTACTGCTTGGTATGTAAACGTGCATGTCCAACAGATGCAATAAAAGCTGTGTGTAGTTCATGTGTTTATCAAGATACAAAATTAGATCCTGAAAAGTTCAAAACAAGTGGAAATATAGTTTTGAACCCTGATTCATGTGTGAACTGTGGTTGGTGTGAGGAAATATGCCCTGTTGATGCAGCAAAGGTTACTAAACCATTTGAAGGTGAAGTAATATTTGATGAAGAAATGGTTTGTAAAGGAGATTCTTGCCATGCTTGTCTAGATGTATGCCCATGCAATGCTGTAAGCATAACTGAAGGACATTCAGAGATTGATAAAAGATTCTGTATCCTCTGCGGTGCCTGCGCAAATGTTTGTCCACAAAAGGGAATACAGATTAAACGAACAAAAATTAACTTGGATAATATACGTTCTAAATCCTGGCAAAATAGAATATCTAGTTTGACTACAGGAAAATAGTCAAACTTTTTTATTTCTTTTTTTAATTAGTTAATAGAAATATTCGTTTTTTTTGAACAATATCTTGCTTATTAGATTTATCAAGATTCTAGAGAAATATTATATTTTATCAAAATAAATTACAAAAATTTTAATACAAAAAATATAATTAATAAAATTAATTTTAAAATACTAATTTGTGGAAACTTTATATTTTGAGATAAAACCATAAGTTATAATAGAAATAGTTCTAAGTTATCTAATAACTCTTAAATTAGTTAAGATAGAATATATATCTGAATATAAAATTAGTTATAGATAATGTTAATAATAAAATATTCATGCCACTAATATATTTTTAGGAGGTCTAAAATGGATAGAACAAAAGATGGGCCGCAATACAGATTGAAATTTGATGATAAGATCATATTATTAAATAATAAAAAATTCAAGTTGTTGAAATATATAGATGAATGTGGTTCTATAACTAAAGCCGCAAAAAAAGGAAATATCCCATATAGAAGTGCTCTTAAGTATATAGAAGAACTAGAAAAGGAAAGTAATAGGAGCATAGTATCAACCCAAAGAGGCGGAAAGGGTGGAGGCGGTGAGAGCAAGCTTACAATTAATGGAAAATCCATTCTAAAAGAATACAGAAAAGTTGAAAGTATTCTAAATATGCATGAAGATGTAAATGAAATTGAAAGTAACATTTTGAAAATAGACGAAAAAAATAGAATAGCAAATATAAAGCTAAATAATGAAAATGTTGTCCTTCCACTTAGAGGTGATTTCAAAGTTGGTGACCGTGTCTTAGTTCTAATAAGTCCAGAAGACATATTTATAATGTTAGAACCACAAAAGTCAAGTGTTAGAAACATTTTTGGCGGAAGGATCGTTGGAATGGAACTTAAAGATCATCTAGTACGTTTAAATGTAAAAATTGGCGATATCACTCTTTTTGCAGATGTAACCGAATATGCACGTGAACAACTCAATCTAACCCTGGGCAAAGATATTTATATTGGATTTAAAGCAGCTGCTATTGCAATGGTTAAAATATGATAGCAATTTACAACTAAATATTTTATTTTAACATGAGTTTAAAGTCTTATTTTTTGAATAAAATTATTCTAGTTTTTCATATTTTATTAAAAAATGATCTTAGTTGAAGAATAAATAATTGTAATTAATTTAATATTTGAAATTTTATTTTATTGAATTAAGAGTATAACCGTCCCATTAGCATTATAAAGGTTTTATTATCGATAGGATTATATAGACATGTGGACAGAATACAGTGTATTAATGAATAATTGGAGGAAAATGATGGATAAAAAGATAATAATTTTAGTAATTGTAATAATTGCAATTATTGGAATCGGAGTGTATGGATACAGTGTCTACAGTGCGGATTCGCAGCAGGGCACAGTAACAATATATGCTGCAAGCAGTCTTTCAGGACAAATGAATGCAACTGCTGCACAGTTTGAAAAAGAACATCCCAATGTAAAAGTTAATATAAAATATGGTGGAAGCTCGGATTTAATAAACCAAATCACCAGTCTTAACCAATCCGTTGACATTATGGCATCAGCAGATTATGGCCTCATAGATAAGAATCTGAAGCCTAATTACACCAGTTTTAATCTTAAATTTGGGCAAAATCAACTGGTAATTGCCTACACCGACAAAAGTAAAAATAGTAGTCAGATTAATGGTACAAACTGGTATCAGATTTTTTCACAAAATAATGTGACATTTGGTTTAGCCGATCCTAACTCAGCTCCTGCAGGATACAGAGGAGTTATGATGATGGAACTAGCAAACACATATTACAATAACTCCACAATATTCAGTTCTCTTATAGCCAACAACAGTGCCATAACTGCGACTCAAAGTGGAGCAAACACCACAATAAACAGTCCAACCAACTTTAATCCAACATCTAAAATTGTAATAAGGCCTGCAGTTGGAGATTTAATGCCTGTATTAGAATCTGGGGCAGTTGATTACGTAATAGTATACAAAAGTGACGCAGAGCAAC
>PLTK01000239.1:0-5256 GCA_003164415.1 Methanobacterium sp.
GGAAAAGGAATCAGTACAGTTAATTCTGGTGGAATAGTCTACTTAGCAAAAGGTACCTATAATATAGCTGGTGACTACGGTTTAACCATTAATAGGGATTTAACCATTAGCGGTGCCATTCAAACCAACACTATCATAAATGGTAAATTAAACCAGATATTCAACATCGGACCCGGATTTAATGTTACNNATCAACTGTACATTCCAAGGTAATAATGCAATCGGTAGTTCAGGCGGAGCCGTATATGTGAGTAATGTTACTTTAAATGTTATAAAATGTACATTCACCAATAACACTGCAGATAATGGTGGAGCAATCTACAATAATGCAGGAAAAGACACTATAACCAATAGTAAATTCACAAGCAACACAGCCAGCGACATTAATGGTGGTGGAGGAGCAATCTACAATACTGATACTCTAATCGATCTAAATAATACATACACTCAAAATACAGCATCCGGTTTTGGAGGAGCTATTTCCACTGCCAAAAACCTAACCGAAACTAATGGTAAATTCATTGGTAACAGTGCAGCATATGGTGGAGCCATCACCAATCAAGGATTCACCATAACTGACCTGAACAACACCTACACTAATAACATTGCAACAGTCGAAGGAGGAGCCATCAACACTTATGGTACTCAAAATGAAACCAACGGTACCTTCACAAATAACACTGCAACAGGACAAGTTGGAGGAGCCATATTCAATAGTGGTGGAACATCAAATGATACCAACAATAAATACATTGGTAATTCCGCCCCTAATGGTTCAGGAGGAGCAATATTTACATACGGTACAATAAATGAAACCAACGGTACATTCATAAACAACACAGCAGGCAGTGGTGGAGCAATCTTCAGTTACGGTACCGTGAATGATTTAAAAAATAAATACACCAATAATACAGCAACATCGTATTATGGAGGAGCAATCTGCAGTTTCGATAGCAGTGCACTCTTAACCGAAACTGGTAGTACATTCACAAATAACAGTGCATTCTATGGTGGTGGAGCCATATACAACGGTGAAGGCATTTTAAACGAATCACAAAACACCTTTAAAGGTAACAGTGTAACTAATGGGGATGGAGGAGCCATCTTCAATGGTGACACCTTCACTGACAATAACAGTACATACATCAATAACAATGCATTCGATGGTGGAGCAATTTACACTGGAGGATTTACTACTGTACCTCAAGGCAGCATTAATAACAGTCAATTCATTAACAATACAGCCACTGATAATGGTGGAGCCATTTACAATAATGTCCAATACAATACCGTACCTTCAATTGACATGATAAACGATACTTTCACCAATAACACAGCACTCGTTAATGGTGGAGCCATCTACAATTACATGTACAACACTAACAGTCCAATGATTATTAACATAACGAACGATACATTCACCAATAACACTGCAAATAATGGTGGAGCCATATTTAACTATGCAACTTACTACTACCAAAAACCAACCAGCGTAAACATAACCAACAGCAAATTCAACCACAATAATGCATTAGTTAATGGTGGAGCAGTCTATAACATAGGTAACACCTATGCGAATTACAGTTTCTATCACCCCGAAACAACATACATAAACAACAGCACATTCACCAGCAACAATGCAAACGGTAATGGAGGAGCCATTTACAATGACGGCGGAACAACTGGAAGGGCACTAATTAATATAAATACTAGTACCCTAACCATGAATACTGCAACAAATGGAGGAGCCATCTACAATACAAATAGCACAGGACTTGGAAATATAACCGTTACTAACAGTACATTGCTTAATAACACAGCCACGAATTTAGGAGGCGGACTCTACAATAATGGAACTGCCAATCTAAATTTCAACCGCATCGTGTTTAACAATGCATTAATCGGAACTCAGATATACCAGGCTGGTGGAACTATTAAAGCCACACTCAATTGGTGGGGCACTAATAGCGGACCAACAGGAAATATGATATTCGGAACAACTAATTACACACCATGGATAGTACTATCCATCAATGCAAATCCAACAACCATATATAATGGCGGTACATCGACCATAACAGCGGATTTACAGCATGATTCCAATGGAATATACCACGACCCGGCTAATGGAGTAGTACCATACACTGGCCCTGCTCACTTTACAGCAACACATGGAACCATCGCAGACGTTAACTTCAGCAATGGATTGGCAACTAGTACATTCCAAGCAACTTTAGATGGAACAGCTAACGTAAACTCTACTGTCGACAATCAAACAGTAAGTACATCAATAAATATCGACACATCAGCGGATGTACAACTTAATAAGACTACAAGTAAAGCTGCACCAAATGTTGGTCAGCAATTCAACTACACCGTAACCGCCACCAACAACGGACCAGACACTGCAACAGGCATTGTAGTAACCGATGTTATACCATCCGGTTTAATCTATAATAGCTACATAGCCAGCCAGGGAACCTATAACAGTATCACAGGTATATGGGATATCGGAACAATATTAGATGGTGCAAACGCAACTTTACAGCTCTATGTAACACCTACTAGCAGTTTAGCAGGTACAAATGTGACTAACATTGCAACTAAAACCGCTCAAAATGAGTATGATCCAACGACACCAGACACTGCCAATGTAACCGTACATGTGCCAATAGCCGATGTACAGCTAATAAAAACCACAAGTAACGCATCACCAAATGTAGGTCAAAAATTCAATTACACTATAAATGTAACGAATAATGGTCCAGATACTGCCACCGGTGTCATTGTAACTGATGTTATACCGTCCGGTTTAACTTATAACAGTTACACAGCATCTTCAGGTACCACTTACAATAGTATCACGGGTATATGGAATATTGGAACACTCAATAATGGTAATACTGCTGTCTTAAATCTATTTGTAACTCCAACAGCATCAGCTGCAAACAGTACAATAACTAACACCGCAACTAAAACTGCTCAAAATGAGTACGATCCAACCACTCCAGACACCTATACTGTAAGTATTTTTGTACCTATCTCCGCTGATGTACAGCTAACCAAAACTACTAGTAACACATCACCAAATGTGGGTCAAAAATACAATTACACTGTAACTGCTAAAAATAACGGACCAGACACAGCAACTGGCATTGTAGTAAGTGACGTTATACCCTCCGGTTTAACTTATAACAGCTACACAGCTAGTCAGGGAACCTACAACAGTACTACAGGTATATGGAACATTGGAATATTATTAAACGGTGCAAATGCAACTTTAAAACTTTATGTTACACCTACCAGTACTGTTGACGGTAAAAGCGTAACAAACGTTGCAACTAAAACCGCTCAAAATGAGTACGATCCAACCACCCCAGATACTGCTAATGTAACGGTGAAGATTCCATTTACCATAACTATTGCACAATTGGAAGCTGAATCATTATATGTCAAAAACTACTACGAATCTCACAGTAAAAACTTACCAACCAGTGTAACAATCTCGGGTCAAGCAATCACCATGCCACAATTCCTGCAATTATTAGTAACCGGTACAATCAACATTAACAATAATAACTTAAACCCATTAACTGTAATAGCAGTTAAACCAGCGCCAAGTCCCAGTGGAACCTTCACAGCAGGTAATCTACAAAAAACCGCATACCTAACAATAGCTCAAAACATTAAAAACTTCATCACAACTAACGGCAGAGCACCAAACTTCGCAACTACTAGTCTAGGTAAAATACCATTCAGTAAACTAGTGTACATGTACAGTAAAATAATAAACTACTACGGAATCAACCATGTACTACCTAACTATGTCAGCATAGCTTCGTAAAAAGAAATCAAATACATACTTTTTCTTTTTTTATTTTTTTTTTTAGGAATATATGGTTCTACTTCTAATATTGAATGAATATTGCCATTTAAATTATTTCTATTCCGCTTAAAGCTAATATTTCATAATATTAGATAGGGATGTATTTAAATGTACAAATATCCGACCAAACATTATTTGATAATCTTCAGTTAGAATTTTTAGTAAAAATATTTAAATATAACAATTGTTATAGTAAATTCATAATTATTATAGTTTGATTAAAGTAGAATATTTTTAGTAATAAAATATAAAAAAAATATTATGAAATATAAGGAGCATATACTACATGCGGATAGGATATCTCTCAACCATATACCACACATCGTTTATTTTAAAAAGTGGGAAATTTCCCTTTGAAGAAATTGACGAAACAGATTGGATACTGTTTCCAACCGGTCCAGCCATGATGAAGGCATTTAAAAATATGGAAATAGACCTAGGATATATAGGACTTCCACCGGTCATGATAGGTGTAGAAAATGGTATGAAAATAAAATGTGTTGGTGGTGGACATATTGAGGGGACCGTAATGATAGCAGATAACTCATACAAGTCGTATAATGAATTAGGTGATGTTGAATCGGTTATTGAACAGTTTAATAAGAAAACTATTGGAACACCGACTAAAGGTTCAATACATGATGTTATAATAAGGAACATTTTAAAGAAGGAAAATATTTCAATCAATAATTATCCTTGGGCAGATTTTATTCCAGATGCAATTCAAGATGGTGAAATAGCTGCTGGTGTTGGTACACCTTCCCTTGCAACTGTTGCATCGAAACAATTTAACACCAAAATCATACTTCCACCAAAAACTCTTTGGCCCTACAATCCAAGCTATGGAATAGTTGTACAGGAAGAATTAATATACAATTCCGGAAATTTTATTACAAGCTTCTTAAAGGCCCATGAAGCTGCATCTAATTTAATAAGGAATGAACCTGAAATAGCCGCGGAAATAGCTTCCCAAGAAATGGGCGTTGTAGATAAAAAATTTGTTTTAGATACTTACAAAATCTCGCCACGTTACTGTGCTAAAATTCCAGATAAATACATCGAATCAACAATGAAATTTATACCCGTATTAAAGGATCTAGGCTACATGGAAAATGATCTTAATGTTGAAGATATTTTTAACCTCAAATTTATTGATAAAGCACACCCTCAAAAAGAACATTACTAATATTTTAAAATTCTAATTTTATTAATATTAATAGGATATTGGGTTTAATTATACAATTCTTAAAAATTAGTCGTGTACATAGTAATGATTAAATTATAGAGAAGTAAGTTCTAAATGATCTGAAATGTTCCAATTGAATTTTGCAGATATCTAACTCCCAGATATTATAAGCTTAATTCATGGG
>PLTK01000239.1:5322-6372 GCA_003164415.1 Methanobacterium sp.
CCATTATCACAATATTTACAGTTCATACAATTCTCATTTGAATTGGTTTCCCTGAAGTTAAGTGCTTCGGCTTGTTGTTCCTTAATTGATTTTATGTTTGACATCATTTCAACTAAACTTAAACGTATTTTAACACATCCCATTAAACTTATCAAAAAATTTAAATATTTATGGTAAAAAATATATTCCCAAAATAAATTTGAATGTATATATGAATACAAGAAAATTATACTATTAATTGATTTGAATAAAGAACTTTACAATGTAACAGGTAAATTGATAATAAAATTTATTTGTGGATTATGATTAATATGACGGGCTTAAATTGGATTGTTTTTCATTGTCCTGATTACATTGTTGTATAATTTTTTCATAGAATCTTGGAAATCTATTTATATGTTCAGTAATTATCTCTGTAAGAATCTCATTTTTCTTTGGCTTTAAACGATCTGGAATTACAATAACTACGGCAATCAGCAATATTTTGATGATTCCTCATACAGGGTTTCTGTTATCATGGAGTAATCATCGTCTATATACCAGTTATATTGGTCTAGTCGATTTTTTAAAAATAAATATTGTTCTTTACTAACTCCCGTATCTTCAAATGTAAATATAATGTCTGTTGAGAAGGGTTTAATTTTGTTTATCTCACTTTTTATAAATTGTAAAATACAACCACCAAATTATATCAGTTTTAATCAATTATCCTTTATTTATATTATTTGACAAATAATTTTAGTATCTTTCTAATTTATAATAACAATATTATCCAGAATAATTATTTGTTTTCAATGTGTAATATAATTTTTTTATACTCCACTTTTTATCTTGTTTAAATTTCAACTCAATAAAATTAACCGTTATTTGAAGGTTAATTATTTGCAAATAACACATTTAACTCCTAAAAATATGAAATTTATCTCAATTTTACATAATATTTTTTTTATTTTTTAACCAGTTTAATTCAAAAAATCATAAATTTTATTATTGTTCAATAACATATTATTAAACAGGTGGTGGTCTTATCAAGCCAACAGAAACATTTAA
>PLTK01000239.1:6521-7422 GCA_003164415.1 Methanobacterium sp.
GGAGATTCATTTAAGGTGATATGTGATTTAAGGGGAAGAAAATATATTAAATCACGGGAAGAATTAATCGAAAAAATTTCTGAAGAATTAATTGAAAAATTTGAAGCCGTAAATGATGACACAGATTCTGACTGGATTATACAAGTCGAAGTTGTCGGTGAAAATACGGGTATCAGTATATTAAATCCTGAAATGATACCAAAAAAACTTTAAATAAATTCCTATTAAACTTTTTTTTTAAAGGGATTAAATGCTGTAAACGCATGCGATCTTGAAGTTTTAGTGTTTAGAATTCTTTGAAACTAAAACCTAATACAATCAATAAATTTTTTTAATATTAAACTAGTCTACCATATTATTACTCCATATAAACCATTATTTTATTTTTTTCTTCTCTCATGCTCTACCATTACAACCACCAATGACACTAACCAATTTTAGATATGAGGTAGATTTTATATGAGCGACACAAAACTTAAACCTAAAGTAACAATTCCTGCAGAACAATCAATTAAGAAAAATAGTGAATTAGAATTAGTTATAACTCCAAAAAAAGAAGTTTTAGAATGGTTTAAAAATACTAAGGGAATCATTAAGAAAATAGATGAAGTTCATAGAAAAAGTAATTTAAATTCAATGGAATGTCCCAACTGTAAATCTATGATGCTAAACTATATATCTATCAATGAACCTGGAGAGTTATGCCACATATGTTCCAAGTGCAATATTTCATTTACACAGNNATCACAGGGAATAAAAAAAAATTTGGACATACCACTCTTAAAATTAAAGTAATCTGGAATATGATGATATATTATTATATATAAAAGGGAAATGAGTTATTTAATGTACTGTTTAACATTTTCCCTTACAATAGATGAAGCACCATAATTTTTTATTC
>PLTK01000244.1 GCA_003164415.1 Methanobacterium sp.
AGCTCTATTAAATAATCATATCCCTAAGAAAATATGATTGTAATTGTTTTATGGAAGGGGATAATATCTAAACTTATCGTTTTATATTTTGAGAGCCTACACCATGAAATGAGACGTATGCACATTTGAAGATTCTAGAATGGGCTAATAGGAATTTTTTATTAGCTAGTAAAAATGGCGAAACAACAACAGCGAAAAGAAAAAGGCAAGTGAAATTAAAAGTTTCATATGAATAGTATAAATCAATTTAACATTCCTATTTTTTCGATTAAATTATATGTTATTAAGATTAATTATTAACTAGGGGGGTTTTAGTGACATGGGCTGTTAAATTAAAAGTATCTACTCCAGACAGTGAAGATATTTATGAAACTGGAAAAAATAATGTTAGAACTATTGAAATAAATACTGAAGATGGAATAATTCAAATTGAACAAGACATATCTGAATGGGATCATATCATAATACCTATCAATACAATTAAATCAGCTAAATATAAAGCAGAGGAATCTGCCGGACTTTATCAGTTTCAACCACGAAACAATCGGTTATTGCATTTGGATTAGATCTAATTTTACTATCCTATTGGTATTTATAGGAGATTTTTAAGTTATTATCTTCTTTTAATAGAAATGAGAAAACCTCGTTTTTTCCCATAAAAAACTATTAAGAAGTATTTAACAATAAAAATTATATGTTGGTTATTCAATGGTAAACAAAAAAATTTTATTGGTAGAGGATGAGAGCATAGAGGCCATGGATATTAAGCGTACATTAGAATTTTTTGGTTATGATGTTCCATATGTCGCATCTGGTGGTGAAGAAGCTGTAGAGAAAGCTACCGAAATAAATCCAGATCTTATTCTGATGGATGTGGTTCTTAAAGGAAATAGTGACGGTATTGATGTTGCTTCCAAAATTAAAAAGCTTAACATACCTGTTATTTATTTAACTGCCCATTCTGAAGAGAATATAATTCAAAGAGCCAAACTCACAGAACCCTATGGATATATGACTAAACCCTACGATCGTGCAGAACTTAAACATACTATAGAACTAGCACTTTACAAAAATAAAATAGAAAATGAATTGAAAGAAAGTGAATACAATCTTCGTCTTATACTTGATTCAACAGCCGAAGGGATTTTTGGAATCGACCTTGATGATCTCTGCACATTTTGCAATGCTTCTGCTGTTAACCTTTTAGGGTATGATAATCCCAACGAATTAATTGGAAATAATATACATGACCTGATCCATCGCTCCCATCAAAACGAAACTCCCTATATGGGTTTTAAAACTGGAAAACGTGTTTATGTGGAAGATGAAAAGTTCATGAGGACTGATGGGACAGTTTTTAGTGCGGAGTACTGGTCTTATCCTCAAATCAAAAACAATGAAATTATTGGTGCAGTAATCACATTCACAGACATCACCGAAAGAAAAAAGGCAGAAATAGAAATTAAAAATTCTTTAAATGAAAAAGAAGTTCTTCTACGAGAAATTAATCATCGAGTCAAAAATAATCTCCAAATAATCGCTAGTTTACTCCACCTACAAGCAGACAGTATAGACGACAAATATATGGTAGATATTTTGAAGGAAAGCGAGACTCGAGTGAAGAGCATGGCTATAGTACATGAAAAACTATACCAATCACCCAATTTCAACTACATCAATTTCAAACAATACCTTGAAAAACTTGTATACGACATATTATACACTTACGGAATAAAAATAGGAACTATCAAAGTCCAATTGGATATCGAAGATATCAACCTCAACATTGACACAGCCATACCCCTAGGACTCATCATCAATGAACTAATAACCAACACCATCAAATATGCATTCCCCCAAAACGAAGGAAACATAACCATCCAACTCAAATCCCTACCAGAAAACATGGAAATCACCATCGCAGATAATGGAATAGGACTACCAAAAAACATCAAATTAGAAAATCCTGAAACACTCGGCCTACAACTAGTACAAAGTCTTGTAAACCAGTTGGATGGAAAGTTAAAACTGAATAATGATAACGGAACAGAATTTAAAATCACTTTCAAAGAATTAAAATATAAAAAAAGGTTATAATGGGATTACTATGCAAATACCATATACCTAAATTAACAACACCTATGAGTAAATGATACAGTCAATATCTAACTATGTGAATAAATGCATGTATCTATGAGTAAATGTGTTGATTTATAAGTAACAACATATGTTGCATGTTTAGTCTATCAATCCAATCATATATGCTCTAAAATTAATAAAAAAAACATTTTCTTCTATCATTATCTCAAATTATTTACCTCTCAATCAATGAAATAGAACACAATTTTGTGGTGGACTTACCCCTCAAGTTGGTTTTTGAATCCATCCCCTTTCCATGAAGCAATTGCAATCCAATTGACCTTATCATGGAACATCTCTGCCAAAATTAATGTGAAATCGGGATGAGTTGTATATTGTAATGAGTATATTTCACTTTCAATAATCATCAAATCTCTTTCTGGTATCCCAATTTCTTCTATGAATATTGTCTATGCCTTTTCAATTTCGATAAATATAGTATCAAATAACTCATTATTGTTTCAATACTCTGTCACCATATTGATCGTCTTTAACTATTACTACATTTTAACATCATATACCTCATACTTTGAAAGTTTTCTCTATCCACACTTTAATTTCATCTCTAGTTTTTCTGAAAGCATCAGTTTTTTCTTGGTCAGTTCCATCAACTTCTGCAGGGTCTTTAAATGATTCATGGAGATAAGTTTTTCCTCCAGAAAAAAATGGACAGGCTTTACTATCCCCACCACATACAGTAACCACATAATCAAATTCTAAACCTTCAAATTCTTTTAGACTTTTGGATCGATTTTTGGATATACCCACACCAATTTCTGCCAGGACTTTTATTGCATATGGATTCACAGTAGTTGGATCACTCCCGGCACTATAAACATCATAATATTCACCATATAACGATTTTAATAGTCCTTCAGTGATTTGTGATCTGACGGAATTGTGGTTGCAGATAATTAATACTTTTTCTTTTATTTTGTATGTATTCATTTTTATCTTCCTTTAACACTGATTCTCAACTATCCTATTAACATCCATATATTTAAATATATCATTGTATTATAGAAATGATTATGAAAGCATGTGAAATTAACACGAAAGGTAAACCTACTTGTAACCAGATTGAGAATCTTGAAAAAATATTATCAGAAATGCCCAATGAAGAGGAAATACAAAAAAATGCTGATGTAATCAAAGCACTTGGAGATCCTACAAGGCTAAAAATAATTTACCTACTAAAACATGGTGAATTATGTGTCTGCGAGATAATGACCGCGCTTGACAAACCACAGCCAACAGTATCCCATCATTTAAACCTCTTAAAAAATGCAGATATATTAAAATGGCGTAAAGAAGGAGTATGGATACACTACAAACTATCAAATCCTAAACTACCTGAAAACCTAAAGGAACTAACTAAAAAATCCTCATAAAGGGTTTAAAATTAATTTCAATTAGTATTATTCAAATTTTTATTAATTAAATGATTTGAAGGAGCAGATCAATGAATAAAAGTAGAATACTTAAAAATCTTTTAAATTCAAACGAAACTCTGATCATGCCTGATGCATATGATCCTGTAAGTGCTAAACTAATTGAAAAAGAACAATTTAAGGCGTACAATGTTCTGGATACAGTTTTTCTATTGCAGCTGGTTATCCTAAAGAAAATGATATTACTCTTTCTGAGAATATCAAATGGACCCGTAATATTGTAGAATCAGTAGATATTCCCGTAATGCTGATGGTGAAGATGGATATGGTGATCCTGAAAAAGTTAAGGATACTGTTAAGAAATTTATGCAAACTGGAGCTGCGGGTATTAATTTGGAAGATCANNTTCACGATGGGAAAACTAAAATTTCTGTGATAAATGAAAATTTAATGGCTCAAAAAATTATTTCTGCACGGGAAACAGCTGAATTAGAAGAAAATCCTAATTTTATCATCAATGCACGTACAGATGCTCTAAGATCAACAGAAAATAGATCAGAAGGATTAAAAATTGCAATAAGTCGCGCAAATCAATATATTGAATCAGGAGCAGATCTTGTATTTATAGCCTATGTAGAAACTATAGATGATGTAAAGGTCATTAAACAAGAAGTAAATGGGCCAATTAGTATTGCTGCAAGAATGCCTTATAATATCGAAAATTTCTCTATCAATGATTTGAAAAAACAAGGCATTTCAAGAATTAGCTTACCCACATTATTGATTTTGTCAAGTCTTGGTGCTATTAGAAAATCTCTAAAGTCCATAAATGAAGATAACATGTTTAAAACTGCCAAAAATGGATTTCAGTATCCTGTTCATGATTTAAATTCTCTATAAAAAAATAATGTAAGTGAATTATACATTTAATGAATTAAGTTGAAATTCATGATTATTTAAAATTGTTAACAAAATTTTCTTTATCCTGAAATGAGGTTAAATATGAATGATGATATTACTGATCAAGTCACAGAACAAATTTGTGACACCCCCAAGCTAGGATTTTTAGACAGATTTTTAACCATTTGGATTTTCTCAGCAATAGCCATCGGAGTTTCTATTGGTTATTTTATTCCCGGTGTTGAATCATTTATCAATAAATTTTCTGTTGGTACTACCAGTATACCTATAGCTATAGGTTTAATTTTGATGATGTATCCTCCTTTAGCCCGGGTTAGGTTTGATAAATTGGGAGAAGTTTTTAAGGATACTAAAATATTAGGTTTATCTTTATTCCAGAATTGGGTATTTGGACCTATATTGATGTTCATTTTAGCAGTAGTTTTTCTGCGAGGTTACCCGGAGTATATGGTTGGTTTAATATTAATGGGTCTTGCACGTTGTATTGCGATGGTGATTGTTTGGAACCAACTCGCAAGAGGAAATAGTGAATATGTTGCAGGTTTAGTAGCATTTAACAGTATTTTTCAAGTATTTTTCTACAGTATTTATGCATGGATATTCATAACAGTTCTACCACCATTATTAGGGATACATGGAAGTGTTGTAAACATAAGCATATTACAGATAGCTGAAAGTGTTTTCATTTACCTTGGAATCCCTTTCATTGCCGGAATACTTACTAGATACTTCCTAGTAAAACGAAATGGTATTGAATGGTACGATGAAAAATTCATACCTAAAATCAGCCCCATAACACTCATAGCACTATTATTTACTATCATACTAATGTTCAGCTTAAAAGGAAATGTTATAATCCAACTACCACTTGATGTAGTGATAATAGCCATTCCATTGTTATTATACTTCATTATAATGTTTTTCACTACTTTCTTACTGGGATACAAAGCAGGTGCTGATTACTCTAAAACATCTGCTTTATCATTTACAGCTGCCAGTAACAACTTTGAACTTGCTATTGCTGTTTCAATAGCAGTCTTTGGAATAGGGTCTGCAGTAGCATTTGCAACTGTAATAGGGCCATTAGTAGAAGTTCCAGTTCTCATAAGTCTTGTTAATGTGGCATTATATTTCCAGAAACGATATTATACAACATAAAAAAAAACATTTTCATTTTTTTTTAATAATGAAAAATTCTGAGAATTTAAGAATTCATGAACTTAAAATTTAAAATCTCAAATAACAGCACCTATCAGTAAATCAATTCATATCAGTCCAAATGTATGAATAAATGAACTTATCTATGAGTCAATGAATACATTTATATATGTCTGCAATTATGAGATCCTTGATCTTATAGGAAAGTGGCCTGGCTAAAAGCCTTTCTAGGTATAAAAATTTTAAAGTAATACAAAAATATTTATGGTATTGATATCATAGTATTGTAAGGTGATAATATGGTAAGTGTTACTAGTAAGTATCAAGTAACGATTCCTAAAAATGTTAGGGAAGATCTGGATATTCATTCTGGAGATAAGGTCGTTTTTGTAAAAAACAATAATGGAAAGTGGATTTTGATGACTGTCAAAGAATTAACTTCTAAGATGTTAAGTGCATCAGAAGATATTGAAAACACTATAAAAGAATCTAAAAAAGGTTTTAATGAAGGATTTAAAAAAAGTCGCAAATCATTAGAAGATAAATAATTAAATATCTGGGGATATTAAAATATGAAAATAGTTTTAGATACTAATATATTTAATAATAAAAAGTTTTGTGAATGGCTTTTAGAATCTCCAGAAAAGAAATATCTACCTGCTTTTGCTTATTTAGAATATCTTTATCATAATATAAAAAAAGGTAATACAGAATCTATGGTTGATATGTTTTTAGAACAAATGAACGTTTCAGTAATCCCATTTAGAAAAGAAGAAGCATTAGTAGCAGCTTTAGGGGCAATTGGAAGATGGGATTTTAAAGATAATGCTAGGGACTATTCTATAGGTGCTACAGCAGAAAAATTAAATGGACTACTTATAACTAACAATACAAAAGATTTTAATTGGTTAAAAAATGTAATAACGCCAGATGAACTACTAAAAAAAAATAGTCTTTTCAAAAGGCCCTGAATAATATTCAAAAAATAAATAATTATTTTCCTTGATCATCTATTTTTTTAATTATAATTTCAAAATTTTAAGTAGATAAAAATACTTTTAGGAACACATTAAGTACCACGACCATTAAATCAATATCTCCACTATAACGACGTTGTAAATGTTTTTTTTAAAGATTCTTCTAATTAATCGTAAAATAATATTCTAAGAACTGCAAAATATCAACTGTATCAACTGGAGATTAGGTGGATGAGTATGTAGTAATTTCTGGCAGATTGGGTTCATGAAATTACAATATATCAAAATAAAATGGATGTTTATTCAATAGTTTTGGTTGGGTATTGTGAAATGGAATGTTGTTCCTTTACCTTTTTCAGATTCGGCCCAAATTTTTCCACGATGTTTCTCTAATATTTTTTCTGAGATAGCTAAACCAATTCCTGTCCCTTCATATTCTTCACTTGTGTGTAGGCGATGAAAGATATTAAATATCCTNNACATCTTCATAAGATATTTGTATCTCAGGATTTTCTTTGCCACGATATTTAATAGCATTTCCTATAAGATTCTGAAATAACTGTATCATTTGTTGATCATTAGCATAGATTAAAGGTAATGGACCATGTATAATATTGGTATTACTATCTATTATTACTGAGTTTAAGTTGAGTAATGCTGTATTTAATATTTCTTCGCTCTTTAAATATTCAAATTTTCTTTCTTGACTACTAATTCGGGAATAATCTAAAAGATCTTTAATCATCACATCCATACGTTGAGCTCCATCTACAGCATAATCTATGAATTCATTAGCCTCTCCATCAAGATCATTTTCATATTTCTTTTTTAAAAGTTCAAGAAAACTCGTTATCATACGTAGAGGTTCTCTTAAATCGTGAGATGCTACATAAGCGAATTGTTCTAATTCTTTGTTAGAATTTTCTAATTTCTCAATTAAGTTCTCCAATTTGATTTCAGCTTTTTCATAATCGCCTATCTCCACATTCAATATTTTATTAATATTTGTAAGTCTATCAGTTCGTTGTTTCACCAAATTTTCTGTTTTTTTCCTTTGTGTGACATCTTCAACAATTACAAGGAATCTTACCAGTTTGCCGAATTGATCTTTTACAGCTGATATAAATAAATTGGCATAAAGTATTTCACCATTTTTGTGAATATATTTTTTCTCCATTTCAAAACTATCAATTTCACCAGAAGTTATACGGTTTAACTGCTCTATTTCTTCACCTATATCATCAAGATGAGTGTATTCTGTGAATTTCATTAAATATAACTCTTCTTTTGAATATCCTAACATATTTCCAAACGCATCATTAATCCGTAAAGGAGTGTAATCTAATTTAGTAATTGCAGAACTTAAAGGGGACTGTGCAAATATTAATCTGAAAAGTTCTTCACTATTACGACGTGCTATTTCAGCTTTTTTTTGAGCAGTAACATCATGAACTATCGAATAAAGAAGATTTCTGCCACTTTGATTAATTAAACCACTGTAAACATCCACATCTCTTATTTCACCATTTGCTAATAGATGTTTAAATATAAAATGATTTTTTTCATTTGAAACAGCTTTTAGCATTTCTTTTAATATAGACTTATCATCAGAAACATTGATATCCGAAATTTTTAGTTTAATCAATTCATCTAGGGTGTAGCCATAAAAATTGGTAGCAGCAGGATTGGCATCTACAAAATCTCCATTAATTGGATCAATTAGGAGCATAGGGGCATGATTATTGACAAAAATTTGACGATAACGTTCTTCACTCTCTTTCAAAGATTCTTCAGTATTTTTAAGATTTTGGATATCAGTTACTGTGATTCTAAATTCTTTGAAATTTCCATTTTCATCTTTTACTGTTATGGTTTCCAAATATGCATAAAATGGGTTATCCTCTCGTTTTCGAAGTTTAAGTTCCAATGTTTGTTTAGTACCTATTTCCAAGGCATTTTTAATGTGATTATGGAATTTATTTCGTTGATCTACCGGAAGGAACCTAATAAAAGCATTTTTGTAGAGTTTAACTCGTTCAATATTCAGTAATGCCGAGCCTGCAAGGTTTACCTTTAAAATAATTCCCTCTTTATCCAATGTGAAATATCCCACAGGTGCAAAATTGTAAAGATCAAAATATTCTCTTTGTGAATTTTCTAACTTTATTTGAGATTCCCGGAGCTCCTCATTTTGGAGTTCCAATTCTATTTGATGAACACGTAATTCATGAACATAATCTTCAAGTTCAAATCCACTATTGTTTTTATACGATCTGTTCTGAATTAATTCTTCAGCTTTTTTACGTAGTTTATCATTCTCATCCATAAAATCCTCGAAAAAATATTAAAGTTTTTTATTTANNGATTATTAACATTTATTCAATAAATTAATTATCAATTATAGGTATTATAAAATGGTAATGTTTAACCTTTTTATGGTTTTTATTTGAGATGTGATTGTCTATAAATTATTAGAATTATTTTTGTATTATGAAAAAAAATATATATTAATAAATATCTATTATTTTCTAATTATACTTTTTTTATTTTTACTTAGGCTTCTTTAGTTTTCCCCTTAATTTCTCCTTCCATCTCCTTAACTTTCCCTTTAATTTCTCCTTCCATCTCTTTAGCTTTTCCTTTCATTTCTCCTTTCATTTCCTTAGCTTTTCCTTTAATTTCACCTGTTTTTTCACTCATAAAATCCCTCCAATAGTTTTAAAATTCTTAATTCATAATATTATATTTCTATTTTGATGACGTGTTGTTGTCTAGATTTTGGTACCAGCCTTTACCAGTACCGCCCATAAGTTTTGGAAGTATAAAACTTCTCATTACTGTTTTGAACATAATTTTGAACATGTGACGATGGTTCATGAGATACTTGGGTCTTGCATAAAATTTTAAATATGCCATCGCCAGTTTTCTTTCAACCATTTTCTTATTTAAACCCATTTCATCATACTTCAAAACGGGTTTGAGCACAGTGTATTCATCCCAGTCATCATTGTCTATTAAATTTTTTTCTTTGAGTTCATTGTAGATGGATGTTCCAGGAAATGGTGTGAGTATAGAATATTGTGAGTAGTCTGAATCAAGTTTTGTTGAGAAGTCTATGGTCTTATTCATGTCTTCT
>PLTK01000103.1 GCA_003164415.1 Methanobacterium sp.
ATATAAGGGTAATAGTAAAAATTTTCTGCACATCGGTATGGGGTTGAATATCACCAAATCCCACGGTTGCAATGGTTTGAACAGTAAAATAAAGGGAATTGATCAGATTTAATTTCATTATAAATATGGAACCAACAACCCCATAAATAATAAGCACTAAAACAGCAGCTAAAGCATATATAACAAGCTTATATGGTATTGATTCCAAATATTTGGCTAGGGGGTGGGGTATTACTGAGGGGCGCACAATATCACTATTCTTTGAATATATCTATTTATAAAATGTAAATTTCAATCAAAAAATTGTAAAAAATATTTATCCTAATTATATGATCCTTACCAATTTTTGGTAACATCCTAATTTATCCTAAATAATCTCTTTTTATAATTCGTACTGATCTTATTCTTAAAATTATACACTAACTCAACGTACTACATATTTCTTTATTAAATTATTGGTTTCAAGTTCTTTAAAACTATCGATTTGTATTGAAAAACAAAATAATTAAGATTGAGGCCAAAAATAGATCTGATTTCTCAGTCAAAATTATAATATATTCATAATAGAACTTGGATTAATAGATTGTAGGATGAACCTGATTTATACAAGCCTAGATATTGTATCTAAGCTATTCTATAAAGATATGTATTATTATTCATGACCCTATTTTGTACAGTATTCTTGACTTTTAATATTTCAATTAAAAATATTACAAAATTTCAGATTACCCATAAATATGGTAAAATTCGGTAAAATTCTAAATTTTTGAAGAAATATTAGTAATTTTCCCATAAATGTTTATATGATAGTTGAATATAGTAGGTGTACTAACAAAAATACAGGTGTTGAATAAAAAAATGGATGATGTAGATACAGCTATACTCCGTTCTTTGATTAAAAATTCTAGAATTTCATTATCTCAAATGTCCAAAGAGATAGATGTGCCCGATGCAACAATCTCAAATAGACTTAAGAAATTAGAAAATGAGGTTATAAAACATTATACTGTGATATTGGACTGGCAAAAGATAGGTCTTGATATTACAACTATAATAATCATACAAACAGAGTCGGAATTACATGAATCAGTTAAAGAAGAACTATCAAAGCTTGATGAAGTTTCAGAAGTATACAGTGTCTCAGGAGAGTATGATATTCTCATTAAAGTATGGGTTCCAAACATAGAGGAACTCAACAAATTAATGAACAGTAAAATACGTTCCATTGATGGTGTAGAAGATTTAACTGAGATGATTGTAATGGAACGAGTTAAAGAGGAGATGGTTCCACTAATTCCAAGAAAATAACAAGTTTTAGGCTAAGGAGGGGTTACGATGCGTTATTTAAGTGAAATCATTAAAAAAACTGTGATTGACAGTCAAGGAAACAAAGTTGGAAAGTTTAAAGATTTTGTAGCATCTGTGAGCGTAACATATCCAATAGTAGAAGCCATATGCGTACATACCTCCGACAAGAGAGATATTAATATACCATGGGAATATGTTGATTCAATAAATAAAGAAATTAAACTTAAAATCAAATTAGAAGATATTAGAGAATATAAATTCAAAAATAGAGATATTAAACTCACCGAAGAAGTTTTAGACAAGCAAGTTGTTGATCTTGAGGGTAAAAAAATAAAAAGAATAAACGATCTTCAATTCGCGACAACACAGGGATATTATCGTCTAATTGGTGCAGATATAAGCTTTAAAGGGATATTAAGACGTCTTGGACTTGAAAAAATTCCAAAGGGATTGGGTATTAAACTTCAATCGGATAATATTTCATGGAAAGATGTTGATGTACTGGAGAGTAATGTTTCAAGATTAAAATTAAAGGTCCCGGAATATAAATTAAAAAAACTGCACCCTGCAGATATAGCTGAAATAGTGGATCAACTAAGCATAAATGATTCAATTTCTATTTTAAATTCACTGGATGAAGAGATTGCTGCAGATGCGTTGGAAGAAATATCTCCGGAAAGACAGGTGACCTTATTTACAGAGATGGACACTAAACGGGCAGCAGATCTACTTGAAGAGATGTCACCCGATGACGCAGCAGATCTGATAGGTGATTTATCTGCTGAAAGGGGAAGAGAATTACTTGATTTAATGGATCCTGAGGAAGCAAAGGATGTAGAACATCTATTAGGATATCCTGAAGATACTGCAGGTGGAATAATGACCACAGAATTTGCAGCACTTTCAGAAGAACTAACAGCACACCAGATCCTAAATAAATTTAGAGAAATTGCAGAAGAAGTGGAGAGTATCTACTACATCTACGCTTTATCAAAAAGTGGTGATTTATCAGGTGTTATATCACTCAGAGAACTATTATTAGCGGATCCAGATGAAAAACTCAAAAATTTCATGACCAAAGAATTGATAACAGTAAATGTGATGGAAGAAGAACATGAAGTTGCTAAAAAAATCGCTAAATATAATTTAATAGCCTTACCCGTTGTAGATAGTAAAAATATTCTTAAAGGCATGGTTACAATAGATGATGCCATAGATATTGTTCTTCCAACAGCATGGAAAAAACAAGTTCCTAGAATGTTTGGAAGATAATCTGGAGTTATAAAATGGACCTACGAATTTTTACCCGTGTCTTTAAAAACCCTGTTTTTTTAAGCATAATAATTTTTTTATCTGTGATGGGCCCGGGAATCATAACAGCAAATGTGGATAATGATGCTGGAGGTATAACAACCTATTCACTTGCAGGTTCACAATTTGGATACGATTTACTATGGCTATTCATTCCCATGATCATAGCATTAGCTATTATACAGGAAATGGGCGTACGGATGGGTATTGTATCTGGAAAGGGTCTTGCAGATCTTATACGTGAAAAGGTTGGTATTAAGATAACCTTTTTAATGATGATTGCACTTCTTGCAGCTAACATGGGTAACATACTAGCAGAATTTTCAGGTATAGCTGCAAGCAGCGGAATATTTGGCGTGCCCAAATTCATTGCACTGCCTGTGGCTGCCTTATTTGTTTGGTTACTAGTTGTTAAGGGCAATTATAAAAGTGTTGAGAAAATATTTTTAATGGCATCAGCCCTTTATTTAACATATATTGTAGCCGGATATCTTTCACAACCAGACTGGGCTCTTGCTGTTCATAATTCTATTATACCTCAATTAACACCAAGCACTGCCTATTTTACAATGATAATTGGGTTGGTCGGTACCACAATTGCTCCATGGATGATGTTCTACATACAATCATCCGTTGTTGAGAAGGGTATAAGTTTAAAAAATCTGAAATATTCCAAGTTGGATGCAATTTTTGGTGCTATAGTTGTTAATGTGGTGGCATTCTTTATTGTGGTAGCATGTGCAGCTACCATACATGCCCACGGAATTCAAGTTAGCAGTGTTGCAGATATTTCAGCTGCACTTGTACCGCTTGCAGGACAGTATGCAAGTATATTATTTGCATTCGGATTTTTAAATGCATCATTATTTGCCGCCAGTATCCTACCATTATCAACAGCATACTATGTGTGTGAAAGTTTAGGATTTGAAGCCGGAGTTTCTAAAGGCTTCAGAGAAGCACCAATATTCCATGGACTGTATCTTGGACTCATATTATTGGCAGTTATTGTCATAATGTTACCAAACGCACCATTACTTACCATACTATATCTTTCACAGGTAGCAAATGGTCTTTTACTTCCATTCTTACTGATATTAATGCTTTTAATCATTAATGACAGGAAAATAATGGGAGATTATGTAAACTCTAAACTATTCAACTACATTGCAGTAGCAACAGTTATAATAGTGATGACATTGAGCATAGCACTAATAGTAACGTTGATCCTACCTTCAATCTAAAAATCCATACGAGTTTTAGGTTGAGAGATACATATTTCTTTTTTTTGATCCCAAAAACTTTAATTAAATGAAATACTAATGAGTTAGTAATCGTTTGCAATATAAATATTATTATTCTATGGTGGTTGTGTGGATAGGGAGATCAAGGATAAAATAGGTCGAAGAACGGTTACATTTTCAGTAACGGGTAAAACAATCTTAACTGTTTTAAACTTTGTTGTTGGGACAATATCCGGAAGTACTGCACTTGTAGCTGAATCTGCACACACATTTTCCGATATTTTTACTTCGGCAATAGCATTTATTGGATTTAAAATTGGATTAAAACCTGCTGATAAAGATCATCCATATGGACATGGTAAAGCAGAACCATTGGCAGGTTTATTAATAGTTATTTTTTTAGTTGTTATATCCTATGAAATATTTTTAGAAGTATTTCATAAACTTGCCCTAGGGTCTTCTTTAACTCCTCCGGGCATTATTGCCGCGGTCATGGCACTTATAGGTATAGGGGCAAATTTTGCCATGTCATCCTATTCACTCAAAATGGGGAAAAAAATAAACAGTCCCGCTATAATTGCAGATTCTAAACATCAAAAGGTTGATATATATGCATGTGCTGCTGTATTCATCGGCATATTAGGATCTAGAATGGGATATCCAATATTAGATCCTCTTGTTGGAGGATTTGTGGGTTTGTTAATTCTTAAAACAGCATTTGATGTTGCACTAGAAAATATAGATCATATAATGGGAAAGGTACCGTCTGAAGAGATCATAAATGATATTGAGTCGGCTGCATTATCGGTAGATGGGATATATGGAGTTCATGATATTAAAATAAATGATATGGGGCCATATGCTACAGCAGAACTTCATGTGGAAGTTAAAAATGATTTAATTATTAAAGAAGCACATAGATTAGCACATAAAGTAGAAAAAGTCATAATTAACAAAGTTAACATTGTAACAACAGTCACAGTACATGTATGTCCTTTAGATGATGACGATGAATGTTTAGACTAAGACCATGATATTTTATTTGGGCCGTTGTTGTTTTGAAATTTATAATAAGTATAAATAATTGAAATATTAAGAGATTTAAAATCCCCACTCAATCATTTTTTTGATGATAATTCTCCCTTGGATTATATGAGGTTGTAATGTCTTAATAGAATACTTAGAATTAGGAAGCCAATAAAAAATCCGAATAGAATATTATAATGAGTTTTCAATTTTGATTTTTTGCTCTTAACAGTTTTCAATTTTGATCCAATCATTAAAATGGCATAAACAAAGATTACTGCACCGATAATTTGTAAAATCTTAATTAAAAGGCCTTCAATATTTCCATTTGCAGTTCCATAGCTTGAACTCAGTAGGATGTCTACAATAACACTTAGATATAGGAGAATTATAGAAAAATAACCAATTGATACTAGTCTACTATATTTAGCAGGTATTCTATATTTTCTAGGAATGATCCTGTTTATTTTTAAATTCATAAATTAGTATCTATAGGTACTTAATTTAAATCTATTATAATTAAAATTTATTATAAAAAATTTTGCATATCTTTACAATCCATTAACCTATTTTTGGAGTTATTTACATGATTATAATTAACGGGTTAAAAAAAATTATCAGTTTAGATTTGACATTTTTATTTAATCCATTTTCAGCTTGAATTATTTGTTTTTGAAACCGCTAATTGTATGGCGTTTTCTATTTCAGTGTTATCAAATGGTTTGTTAATATAACCGTATGGTTCTGTTATTCCTGCCTTTTCAATCAGACCATCATTTTGACTTCCTGTTAAATATATAATTGGGACATTGTACTGGTTACGTATCTGTTGAGCTACTTGTATACCGTCTTTATCTCCATTAAGTAGTATATCCATTAAAATAATATCTGGATTTTTTTCTCCAGTTTTTTTAATCGCATCCCTTCCATTAACTGCTATACCAGGAACATAATATCCCAAATCTTCTAATCGTATTTTTAAATCTATTGCGATTATGATTTCATCTTCTACAATTAAAATTTTTGAGCTCACCATGAACACCTCGAAATTTTATTATATTAGGCATAAAATATAATATTATACAAATATCACATCATATTAAACTTTTAAATTTTCTTTGTGATTTAAGAATACATTATCAAGTCTGACATCGTTATTTCTTGAAATAAATTTGTTTTAATAATCTTTTGATCTAAAATTATTTATTTATTCACAATGGAATAATAGATTTTGTTGGTAAATTTTAAATGGATTCAATTTCTATAGTAAATTTATGAGCTTCAAATTGATCAATATACCAAGAAAATATAAAATTCCTGATAAATACAGAACGATCATTTATATAGGTTATCTTTCAATATTCCTACTCTTTCTAAGTTTCTTCATTGATCTAAGTTTTAGTCTGATATATGGTACTCTAAACGGAAACATAGGAGGTACATTAGGCAGTATCACCCTCATATTTGGAGCTGTACTATTTATCTATTCCATTCTTCGTTTAGCTTTAATAATAAGAAATATGAAGAATAAATCACGGTTAAGTGTTCATTATAACCTATTATTTGGGGCTTTTGTGGTTTATATCATTCTAAGCATTGTCCTAACCAATTTGAAAATTATTTGAACCACCCCACAAACTGAATTATTTTGATGATTTATCCAGATTATCAAAACTTTTTTTGAGCAGATCAGCATGATTCTGATGTATCGATGATTTATCTTCTAATATTTTGGTTTCACCTGTATGATATGTTTTATCCCATTTACTATCTTTTCTGGTTAATAGATTAAGGAATGTGCTAACAAAGAGCGGTATTATATAGAAACAATGCAACCAGTACTCTGTGCTTTTAATTACTGTTGTTTTAATATTTTTTGAATCCTTCCATACACCAGATATTACCACTGGGAAAAATGCCAATGTTGATAAGAGTACTATGATTAGTGGAGCTGTGAGTGAGAATTGGATTTTAGCAAAGTACAGAACAAAAACCATGTATCCAATCATTACAAAACCATTACAAAGGATGGTTGAAAGGTAATATATGGAATCTATCTTTTTGATTAATGAAATATCGGATAGTATAATCGATTTAAAGTATACAAATAATGTTTCCATATTACCCATGGCCCATCTGGTTCTTTGCCTAAAGAATGGTTTCCAATCCTTAACTGCTTCCTGATTAACAACAGCGTCACCACAGTAACGGATTTTCCATCCGTTTATCATAAGTTTGACACTGATATTTAAATCCTCGGTAAGTGCATATCCATCCCAACCATTGTATTCGGTTATCACATCTTTTCTTGTTATCTGACCATTACCGCCTAAAAATGCTGCTCCATTTATTTTGTCACGGGCTTTTAGAAGTACCTCACCATAAATAGAGAATTCTATGTGTTGCAGGGCTGTTAAAAGATTTTCATCCCTATTATACATTTTAACCCTTCCCTGAACACCTGCCACTCCCTCTTCATCCATATATGGAATTATCATATTCATGAAATCGGGTTCAACTAATGCATCAGCATCAAATACAGCTATAATTTCACCTTTAGCTAATTTTAATCCATCATTTAACACATATCCCTTACCCTTTCCTGCTAATGGAAGTTTACGGGTCATGACCTTAAAACAGTCATATTTACTCTCAATTTTGTTTAAAATAGATGGAGTGTTATCTGTGGACCCATCGTCAATAACTATTATTTCATAATTTTTTATCCCATCTACACTGTAATCAAGATTAACAAGCGACTTTACACAGTTTTCAATCGTGTTTTGTTCATTATGGGCCGGTACAAGTATGGTTACAAACGGTTTTCTTACCGGAAGTTTCGAATCAGCTTTTGAAGGTTTAGATGATTTAAGAAAGCTGGACAGTGCAAGGATTAAACCATAAAATCCTGAGAAGAACAATAAAAATTCTAACCAGGTCATATTTCGGGTAATTAATCCATAAACCATCAAAGCAATGATTGATGTTGTTGTGATTATTACTCCCATCCTTCCTATTTTAAGTTCTACTAATTTGGTTGTTAAAAGGCCTACTTCAGATTTTATTTCCTCTTGGTTTCTTTGATGTTTGTGCAAAGCCATTTCTATGGTTGTTTTAAGTTCATTTTCATCGTATGGTTTGATTATATAACCATATGGTGAAGTTTCCTGGGCTTTTTTTAAAGTTAATTTGTCTGCATAGCTTGTGAGAAATACAACAGGAATATTCAGATCTTCGATGGATTTAGAAACATCTATACCGTCCAAATTACCCTTTAACATTATATCCATGAGTATAAGATCCGGGTTTAGTTCCCGGGCTTTGTCAATAGCATCGTATCCTGATGAAACTGTGCCGGTAACATTATAACCTAGATCATCAAGTTTGCCTGCTATATCCATGGCAGTTATATTCTGATCTTCAACAACGAGTATGTCTGGTTTCGACTTATTCACATGATAATTACTGTTATTGGTTTGTATTTTCTCTTTTTTGAAAATTATGTCTTGTTTAAATTGTTCTATCCTTGCAAGGTCTAATTGATGTTTATTTAGTGCTATTTCTATTGTTGTTATCAATTCTTTCTCGATGTATGGTTTTACAATGAAACCATAAACCGGCATTTCAGTTGCCTTTTTAAGGGTTTTGTTGTCGCTAGCACCTGTTAAATAGACCACTGGTATGTTCAGGGTTAAAATTTTTTTTGCAGCTTCAATCCCGTTCATAGTTCCCTTGAGAGTAATGTCCATTAAAACCAGATCAGGCCTTATTTTAGCTGTTTCTTTGACTGCTTCTTCTCCTCTTGACGCTATATAAGGTACTTCATAACCAAAATTTTCTAAAATACGTTTAAGATCCAGGGCAATCATACCTTCATCTTCAACCAGTAGAATTTTTTTTGTTGGCATTTTAATATTTATCCCCTTACATTTTTGATAATAAAAATTTATAATTTTTAATAATTTAAAGATTTTGAACAATATTGCATTTTATTATCTTTTTGTTCAATATTAGGATTTTAGATGTCTTTAAATCCGTGAGTATTATCTTATAATCTGAAAAAATATATGTTTCAGACTTGGGTTACAATTAAACATTAAAAGTTAAACTATATAAAGTTAGGGGAGAATTGTATAAAAATTGTACATAAATGTACATGGATTTAATTAGAGGAAGGTTATTAGTAAAAAAAATAATTAAATTATGATTTAAATTAATCCAACAGATCGGGTTCCCAATTTATTTAGGTTTACTAGCAATGAAAATTCCTGTATCCTTGGTTATTTTTATCACACCATCTCTTTCTAAAACATCGTCAAGATAATCTTTAAACCCCACTAAATTATCTCCGCCAATATCTCCTTTAATACTCCCAAAAGATAGCACATACTCTACAATTGGTTCTGTTTCTGTTATTTCAAGACTATCAATATAATTAATCATTTCCACTTCTTCAAAAGATTTACTCAACTGTTCCTCCCCATTTTCCAATCCAAATGCACATGCAAATGGCTCTATGGGATTATAAAGATTTTTATCAAAGTCATTTAAAAGATCGGTAAATTCTTTCATATTATTCATGCTATATGTGGTTGCATAGAGTGCACCTTCAGGGTTTAAAACTCTACTAATCTCAGATATGGCCTTTTCCCTGTTAGGAACATGATAAAGCATTAGATTTGCAATTACAATATCAAACGAATCATTGGGGTATGTAATTTCTTGAGCATCCATTACCTTAAATTCAAATCTTTCTGTTGCATCACCTAAAACTTTACGGGCGTCATTGAGCATGCCCTCAGAAAAATCTGTAAGCAATATTTGAGCATCTTCGGGTATCCTTTTAAGATTGGATTTCCATAAAAGCGCATTTCCAGACCCCAGTTCCAATACACTAGCATTCCGGGGAAATTTAAACTGGTCAAATATCCAATGTGTCCATAGGTAAGGATTTGTTCTGAACCTACGATGTAATTCAATTCTGGCCATAAACTTCTTTGAATTCGAATACTGTTTTGAAAGTAAACTCATTTTTTCACTTCTTTTCCATATATAAAGGTCATTTTATTTTAAATACAGCACATATATTAAAATTCTATAATACCTAATGAAATTTAAACTATAAATTATTTATCTAAAGATTCTATGAGTTTTAATCTTAGGATTGTTCTACTATTTTGATCTAATCAAGAATTAATTATTTACAAGGTGCCCCAAATCCATTTTAATGATTATAATAAATGTTATGAATCAGATTAATGGATATATGTATAGGCACGTGGAGATTAGATTATAATGGGTACTTGATAGGTTTAGTAGATTAGATCCCTTTGGAACTTGATATATTTTTATTAACATGGTCTCTCCATGAACCTCTCTTAACTTTAATAAGTTTCTTTAATCACAGCTAAACTACTTGAATTAAAAAAGCCACATTTTGAATATGCCAATTTTCATGAGTATTCGGGTTTAGGGAATTGGTTGGAAGTTATCATATGAAATTAATCTAAAAATATTTATATATCAACCCGATATAATCGTATTACGATAGATAATATAGGGATTGATCAAAATCAACAATAATATAATTGAAATATGGAAATATTGGGAAAAGATAAACAGGAATATACGACTAAAACATCGTGAAACAGCACAGAAGTATGGTTTTACATTTGAACAGTTTCACCTTTTAATAGAACTAGACCAGCATACTGAATTAAAACTTACAGCCGATATTTTACCACCCACAATTGGAGAAGTTGCAGATGATATAGGTAATGCACCACACACACTTTCCGAAAGAATTAAACGACTAGAAAAGAAGGGATTGGTTGAAAAAAAAAGAGATAATAAGGATCTAAGAGTTAATCGTATTATGCTGACACATCAGGGGCAACTTTTGATAGATAAAATAAAAAATGAAGCAGGAAATATTTTTATTTACAATACCCTTGAACATATGGATCAAAAATCATTGAATAACCTCCTAATAGGTTTAAAAGAATTAAATCAGGAAATATCTAAAGGTAATTAGAATAAAAAGTATTATAAAAAATATATATTCATAAAATATTTTAAATGGGGACAAATTTGTGACTGAAAAATCTTGTGAACCTAAAAATGATATTAATAATAGATCAATTGCACTGATAGTTGCAACATTAGCTGCTTTTTTTACTCCATTTATGGCATCAGCCATCAACATTGCCATACCATCGATTGGATCTGAATTTTCAGCAGATGTAATTCTATTAAGCTGGATACCTACAGCATATTTACTGGCAGCTGCAGTTTTTGCAGTTCCCTTTGGGAGAATAGCAGATATTTATGGGATGAAAAAGGTCTTTACACTGGGTATAATTATCTTCACATTATCATCTTTTCTCTGTGCCATTGCCCCTTCCATAATTTCACTCATTGTGTTTAGGGTTTTACAGGGATTTGGATCTGCAATGATATTTGTAACTGGTCTTGCCATAATAACATCTGTATATCCTCCAAGGGAAAGGGGAAAAGCGATTGGAATAAACATTGCAAGTGTATATATTGGTCTTTCAATGGGTCCTGTACTAGGGGGAATATTAACCCAATATTTTGGATGGAGAAGTCTTTTTATTGCAGTCATACCGCTGGGGTTATTGGTGCTTACCCTTACGATCTTTAAATTGAAGGGTGAATGGGCTGAATGTAAAGGAGAACCATTCGACTTTACCGGTTCGATTATTTACAGTGTAGCCATTGTAATTTTAATATATGGATTTTCAATACTACCATCACATAGTGGAATAATTTTAGTAATTCTGGGTGTCATTGGTATTTTGGCCTTTTCACTCTACGAATTAAGGATTAAACATCCTGTATTTGAGGTAAGATTATTTAAAAATATAACCTTTGGATTTTCGAGTTTAGCGGCTTTAATAAATTACAGCGCCACATTTGCCGTGGTCTTTTTGTTAAGTCTTTATCTCCAGTACATAAAAGGTTTAAGTCCCCAATTTGCAGGGTTGATTCTAGTTTCACAACCAGCTGTAATGGCATTTACAGCTCCAATTGCCGGAAGATTATCCGATAAATTTTCACCGGGTATGATAGCCTCAATTGGAATGGCAGTCACAACACTCAGCCTCTTCTTTTTAATATTCTTATCCGCCACAACAAGCTTTATGTACATAATAGCAGTTTTAATTGTTCTGGGATTTGGATTGGGTTTGTTCTCATCCCCAAATACAAATGCTATCATGGGATCTGTTGAAAGAAAGTTTTATGGTATTGCATCTGCCACGGTCGGTACTATGCGTTTGATGGGACAGATGTTAAGTATGGGTATTGCTTTACTCATATTTTCATTGTACATTGGAAATGTCCAGATAGTTCCAAGTAACTATCCAGAACTTTTAACAAGCATACAAATAGTTTTTGCATTATGTACAATTCTCTGCTTTGTAGGGATATTTGCATCACTTGCTCGAAGATAAAAGCAAATGCAAAAATATGGTTATCTTACAAAAATTTTATTTTTTTTTATATCAATCAAAATTTTTTTATATCAATCCGATTAAGTTGATTATTAAATCTTTTTTTTTTAGATTCTTCCAAAGTTGATGAGTTTTTTAGATTATTAAAAGTGCAAAGGAAACAAATAACCACCAAAGTAGGATTAATACGATGATACCCGGAATGTTGTTATACCAACCTACATTTTAGATATTTGTGAATCGTAACACCGCTTAATATGATGACAATATCTAATAACACAATTAATTTACCATTGATAATGTATCCTAACTAAAATTGTTATTTTTCAATAAATTGCAGATTATATGTAATTTGCATCCTAGTTTATCGAAGTTTTTTATCATATCCCGATAAATATTTAACATGTATAATTTAAAAGTTTAGATATATAATATTAATATTTCAAAATCAGAGTATTACATTTGTAAGCCAGTTTAAGGCTTGGTTATGCACGAAACAGTTACAAAAAAATGTTTTTATGGGAGGATTTAAGGAAATGAATAAAATTACGGTATTGTTAACAGTTGGCATGATATTCCTCTTAATTGGCACTGTAACAGCATCATCTGTCCAATACAATTCAATAACTACAGTAACGAATAATTCAACTTATAATACACCGCTTGGGAATACCTCCTATGGTGGTGTTATGAAAGTGGGACCATATGGAAATAAGAGTTCAAATATTACAATTGCATACATAGTTGGTGTTCATCCATTGGAATCTAATGCTCATCAAGCTATTATTGAATCAATAACTGAACATAATAATTCTTTAAAATACTGTTACTACGTATATCGTGTTAATGTAACAGAAAATGCGGACAACTACAACACTGGTAGGATGAATGGACAGTTATTGGCTAATAAATTTGTTGTTCCAGATATAACAAGTCATAATTATCAGTTAGTTGTAGATGTACATTCTAATGTTGGTAACTGGGCACAAAATACATTTTTATTTTCTCCAGTTAATAACAGCAGATCCGAATCAATTGGAAAAAATATAACCAACAAACTTCATTGGTTAAAATATTATGTACCACCCAACCCAACAAGCACAGTCTATGTAACAGAACCAATAATAAACTCAGGAATCCCTGCCATAGTTTATGAAACATATCATAATGACACATACAACACAATAAAAAATCATGCAGACAGATTTTTATTAACCGTTGATAATCTCAGTATAAATAAAAAAAATAATAACTATACTGTGAATAAATGGCCCTGCATGGCATCCATGGTTCCCTTGAGTGTGATATCCATTAAAACCAGATAAGGCCTTAATTTAACTGCCTCTTTAACAGCATCTTAACCTCGTGAAGTTACAAATGGAACTTCATAACCAGAGGATTTTAGAATATTCTTAATATCCAGAGCTACTGCACTTTCATCTTCTACCAGCAAAATTTTTTTAGCATCCATAATGATGAACACCCCCAAATATTATAATGTCCATCAAAAATAATTAAAAAGGGCATAATTGTATTTTAAATTGATTCAAAACCTTAATAACAGGAATATTATGCTATTAAAAGCAAATATAGAAAGTTATCAGGTATTAACTATTAAAATATTCAATACCGGTAATTACAACAATCAACCCTTTTCATCAATATTTATTTATTGGAATATAATCACTCGAATAAATAGGGATCAAGATATTTACGTGAAATTGTTCATAAAAAATAAGATCATAAAATAATATTTCTCTAAAAAATGTTCAATTAGGCCCATATCTGTACATGGGTGCTGGTAAAACAGATTAAGGGATAGACCCAGA
>PLTK01000117.1 GCA_003164415.1 Methanobacterium sp.
TTATCATCCTCTATTTTTTCTGCTATCCTAGTTTTAGATTTTGTTTTGTATTTTAAATAATCAGAGTGAATTAAAAGTATTCTCATTATACCACCTTATCTTTAAAATTCGTTAATTTCAGCTGTAATCAAATTAAATATATGAATCTCCTAATATAATTTAATTTTAGATCATATTTACAACCCTATTCATATTGATTTAATTAGTGTATTTATGTACTTTATGAATATAATAAAAAATCTGTTAAAATCAATCCTTCTTAGATAAAATTTCAATTAATTAAGCATTATCAAATTGAATAAAATTTAAGATGTATAATTAATAGTAAATCATTTGTTCGGGTTTATTTGAAGTCTCTATATTATGTGGTATTGCACTTTTTAAATAATGGAAATGATAAATATAAATGCTCTAATAATTCTTATATAATATAATATTGAAGATTAATTAAAATTTGATTGAATAATAGAATTTAAAATTATCTAAATTTGTTTTTAATAATTTATACATGGTGATGAAATGAGAAGTGATACCATTAAAAAGGGTTTGCACAGAGCACCACACAGATCTCTTTTAAGAGCATGTGGAGTTATGGATGACGATATGGATAAACCATTTATAGGAGTTGCAAACAGCTTTACAGATATTGTTCCAGGCCATGTGCATCTTAACAGTTTAGCACAAGCCGTAAAATTCGGTATAAAAAATGCTGGCGGAGTAGCATTTGAATTTAACACCATGGCAATATGTGATGGAATTGCTATGAATCATGAAGGTATGCGATATTCCCTTGCTTCAAGGGAAATAGTAGCAGATACAGTTGAAAGTATGGCAATGGCCCACCAATTTGATGGGCTGGTGCTAATTCCTACATGTGATAAGATAGTCCCCGGCATGTTAATGGCCGCTGCAAGGTTGGATATACCATCTATTGTGGTTACAGGTGGGCCCATGCTCCCAGGAGAATTTAAAGGTAAATCCGTTGATTTAATCCATGTGCATGAAGCTGTGGGGGCCGTTTCAGCCGGTAAAATGAGCGAAGAGGATATTTATAACCTAGAGAGATGTGCATGTCCCGGACCAGGCTCATGTGCAGGCTTATTTACAGCCAATACAATGGCTTGTATAACTGAAGCCATAGGAATGAGTCTACCTTATTGTGCAACTACACATGCAGTGGATAATAAAAAGATATTACAAGCACGTGAATCAGGGCACAAAATTTTAGAACTTGTTGAAAAGGACATAAAACCATCAAAGATAATGACTCAAAAAGCATTTGAGAATGCGGTGGCAGTTGATCTTGCGTTAGGTGGATCAACAAATACTACACTTCATTTACCAGCTATAGCATATGAACTTCTAGATAAAGGCATTGTGGTTAATCTGGACTTATTCGATGATCTAAGTAGGAAAATCCCCCACATAACATCCATAAGACCATCAGGAGTACATAGTATGTTAGATCTTGATAAAGCTGGCGGCATACCCGGTGTTTTAAAGGCTTTAGAGACCAAACTGACCATGGATGTTCTAACATGCACCAATCAATCTTTAGCTAAGAATATTAAGGATTCAAAAATATTAGATGACTCTGTAATAAGATCAATTGATAATCCAATTCATCCTGAAGGAGGAATAGCTATTCTTAAGGGAAATTTAGCCCCTAAAGGATCAGTAATTAAACAAGGAGCTGTAGATCCGGATATGATGCTTCATGAAGGACCAGCTAAAGTTTATAACAGTGAAGAAGAATCAGTTGATGCAATATTTAATGGAGAAGTTAAAGAAGGGGATGTTGTAGTAATTCGTTACGAAGGACCAAAGGGTGGTCCGGGGATGAGGGAAATGTTAAACCCCACATCTGCAATATCGGGTATGGAAATAAAATCTGTTGCACTAATAACCGATGGAAGATTTTCAGGAGGAACTAGAGGGCCTTGTGTCGGTCATGTTTCACCTGAAGCCATGGCCGGAGGACCAATATCCGCCGTCAAAGATGGGGATATTATTAAAATAGATATTCCAAACAGAGTTCTTGAACTCAAATTAACTGATGAGGAAATAAAAAATAGGATTAAAAATGTAGTTAAACCAGATCGTAAAGTGAAAGGATCACTTGCAAGGTATATGAAACTTGCCACATCCGCTGATGAGGGCGCAATTTTAAGATAGGAGTGAAGTTTTATGTCTAATAACCGCGAAATAATAAGTTATGTGGCAATAATAATTATTGGAATAATACTAGCACAGCATATGAATGTTGTAGTATCTGGAAGTATGGAACCTGTTTTTTATAGGGGAGACGTTGTAGTAATTGAAAAANNATAGTTATATACAATGCTGTTTGGTTCCCAGAGCCGGTTATACATAGAATTATAGCAACTGGTACCGCAATAAATGGTTCCCAATATTATATTACTAAGGGAGATAATAATCAGATACAAGACCCTGATCCAGTGTTTGATAATCAAATCGTTGCTAAAGTCGTAACAATTGGCAATACTCCATTTGTGATCCCAAAGGTGGGTTATATAACCATATGGATAAGAGGATTATGATGAATTAATGATTAAATTGCATTTAGAATTTAATTTCTTAAATGCAACTTTTTTATTATTTTAAACATTCTGATTCTAAATTTTAGTAATTTTATAATAATATTAATAAGCTAGGTGAATTTTATGTACAGAATTTTAATGACTGAATCAATTAAATCGCTTGAAAATGCCATATCTCATCTGGGATGGGAAATACCCGAAGGTATCCGTGTTGAAGAACCTCCAAACCCTGAGTTGGGTG
Source organism: Methanobacterium sp. (assembly GCA_003164415.1). Classification (GTDB taxonomy): domain Archaea; phylum Methanobacteriota; class Methanobacteria; order Methanobacteriales; family Methanobacteriaceae; genus Methanobacterium_B. The sequence continues at coordinate 2,803 of PLTK01000117.1, forward strand.
ATGTTGCGAGTTCAGTCTCTTTTCAATTAGCAAAGGGACTCAAAAGATCTCCTATGGATATTACTAAGGAGTTACTCTCTGTAATTGTGAAACCAGATATTTTCAGTAAGATAGATAGTAAGGGACCCTATATTAATTTCTACGCTGACTACGGTAGATTTTCAAGAGCGGTTTTAGATTCAATAAAGGAAGATTATGGGAAATTAGAAGAAAAAAACAGAAAAATCATCCTAGAACATACTTCAGCTAACCCCAACGGGCCTCTCCACATTGGCCATATAAGAAACTCTATAATCGGTGATTCGCTTGCACGCGTATTAAAATCTGCTGGATACGATGTTGAAACCCAATATTATGTCAATGATATGGGAAGGCAGATAGCTATGATTGTGTGGGGAATTTATAACCTGGAATATGATATGGATCCGGTTGGAAAACTTGATCATGAAATAGGAAAACTTTACTTCCAAGTAAACGAGGAACTACGTGCCAATCCAGATCTCAAGGTGGAAGTGAGTGCTCTTCTAAAACGATACGAGAAGGGTGATGATGTAGAACTTGAAGAACTGTTTGAAGATGTTGTTAAAAAGTGCCTGAGGGGCATATCAAGCACATGTCACAGACTCAATGTAAAGCATGATGCGTTTATATGGGAAAGTCGTTTTATTAAAAATGGTAGTGTTGCAAGGATATTGAAATCCCTTGACGCGTATTTACAGAAGAATGAAGTTGTCTATATGGACCTAAATGAATATGGTATTGAGAAGGAACTTATTTTGATACGTTCCGATGGAACTTCTCTATACTCAACAAGGGATTTAGCTTATCATGTAGAAAAATCTGAAAAATCAGATACTGTTATTGATGTTTTAGGTTCTGATCATAAACTAGCAATAGATCAGTTAAAAGTACCATTAGAATTATTAGGGGCTAAAAAACCAGAAACAATATTTTATGAGTTCATAACCCTTCCTGAAGGTTCTATGTCTACTCGCCGTGGTGTTTTTATAAGTGTTGATGATCTCATGGAAGAAGCTGTAGAAAGGGCAATGAAAGAAATAGTAAAAAGAAGAACAGATCTCAATGATGAAGAAATGTTAAAAATAGCAGAACAAGTAGGTATAGGTGCAATTAGATATTATATAGCCAGATTATCTCCAGAAAAGCATATAATTTTCAAATGGGATGAAGCATTAAGTTTTGAACGAGGATGTGCATCAATACAATATTCACATGCTCGAGCATGTAAATTATTAGAGAAAGCTAATTACAATAACGATACTAAAGAGGTTATAAATGATTGGGTTTTTGAACATCCATTTGAAATTGAACTTGTTAAAATCATCTCAAAGTTTTCATCGGTTATTGAAGAATCTGCAAGAATGAATAGGGTTCATAATATCGCACAGTATTCACAAGATATTGCTAGCGCTTTTAATAAGTACTATAAATCTGTACAAGTAATAGGATCTGATAAAGAAGATTTAAGACTTTTATTAGTTGATAAATCACGTATAACTATAAGAAATTGTCTAAAACTAATGGGAATTGAAGCTCCTGATGTTATGTAATGATTGGGAGTTATTTTATATTTTAAAAATAAAATTTAAAGGTTGAATAAATTATTCATCCTTTAATAGTTTAAATAATATAGCCGCTTGTACATGCATCCTATTTTCTGCCTGATCTAATATAACATTTATATGGCTTTGTATTACCTCATCGGTTATTTCTTGATCCCTTATAGCTGGAAGACAGTGCATAACAATAACATCGGATTTTGCATGAGTTAATAAATTCATGTTTACCTGATAATCATGAAGATCTATTAAACGTTGTAATTGCTCTCTTTCATCACCCATACTGACCCAAACATCTGTATATATAACATCTGCTTCTTTCACTCCTTCTAAAACATTGTTGGTTACTTTAATAATTGAACCCGTTTCTTCGGCCAATATTTGAGCATCTTCAACTATTGCTGTATCGGGTTCGTATCCTGGAGGACAAATAACAGTCAAGTCCATTCCAACCAATGCACAAGCAAGTAAAAGTGAATTACAAACATTATTCCCATCACCAATATAGGACATTTTTACTTGATAGGTTTTCTTATGCTCATATACTGTAAATATATCAGTAATTGCTTGACATGGATGTTCTTTATTAGTTAAACCATTAATAATAGGAACTTCTGAATTCTCAGCAAATTTTAACACATCATCATGTTCTTTGGCCCTTATCATTACTCCATCTACGTAGCGTGACATTACTTTAGCTGTATCTTCAATGAGCTCCCCACGACCAAGTTGCATGTCAGAAGCGGATAAATAAAGGGGATTGCCTCCAAGGTTTGACATTGCAAGTTCAAAAGATATTCTGGTCCTTGTTGACGCTTTTTCAAATATCATTGCTAGCGTTTTATTCTTCATTGGCTTAATACCGAATGGATCCTTTTTAAAAACTGCTGCCTGTTCAAGTATTTCAAATATATCTTGTTTTGCATCTGTGACCGATAAAAGATGTTTCATTACATAACCCCCAGAAACTGATGTTTTTTTATCTATTAGAATTAAATTATCTTAATTCATGATTACTTAAATTTAACTATAATAGCGAGTTGGATTGTTTATCTAAGCCATATAACATTATAATTGGTTAAGATCTATTCTAGATAATTTATGGAAAAAATTTATTTAGACAATGGATTATTATGATTTCTAATTGATTTCATATGTTCTACTCTCTTCTGGATGAGATCATTAGTTCCTACATCCTTCCTATGATAAATATCCCCTTTAACATATTTTGTAGCATTTTCACATATTTCTTCTGCTTCGGATATTGTATCACCTATACCAACTATTCCCAAGGCTCGTGACGCAGATGTATAAATTTTATTATCAATCTGATTTACTGCTGCGTAATATACCAATGCAGATTTTTCATTTATTTTTGATTCATTAACTTCTATTAATTGTCCAGCTTTACCAGATTCAGGATATCCTTTAGGTACTATGTATTTACAGACAGTAGCTTTTTTTTCAAAATGAGCTTTTTTAAGGGTTCCATCAATAATGTCTTTACATATCTCTACAAAGTCTGTTTTAAGAAGTGGCAGAACATTCATGGCTTCAGGATCTCCAAATCTCGCATTATACTCAACAAGCTTAGGTCCATCTTTACATAACATGAATTGTCCATAAAGAATTCCTTTATAAGGCCCAACTTCATTTTTAAGTGCATTAACAGTATCTTGCATTATTTTAACTGATTTATCATAATTTTTTTTGTCTAAAAATGGTAGCAACCCATCATTATCAGAATAAGATCCCATTCCACCTGTTATTGGTCCTTGATCTCCTTCATAAGCATGAGGATGATCTTGTGCGGCAGGCATTGGAACGACTCTATCACCATCAACAAATGCCTGTACAGTAAATTCTTCACCTAATAATCTTTCTTCTATGACTACTTGAGCATAACCGCTTATTTTATTTTCAATTATTTCCTTTACATACTTTTTAGCTGCCTCTCCATCTTCAAGATGTTCACCAACTATTTTCACACCCTTACCTCCGGTGAGTCCAATTGGTTTTATAACTATATCGTGATCAAAGTTATCAATAAACTCCTCAGTGTCATTTAAATTATCAAATACTTTATAAACAATTGATCCATCAATATTATGCTTCTCGAACAGATCTCTCATGAATGCTTTATCTGTTTCTATTCTAGCAGCCGCTTTTGTCGGCCCCACACAACCGATGCCAACTTTTTGAAGCTCATCCACGATCCCCATTTCAAGAGGTGCTTCTGGCCCTATTATTGCTATATCAATTTTATTATCCAAAGCAAATTTTTTGACCCCATTTATATCTTTTTCGCTTGAAATTTGAAATTTTGATAACTTGGATATTCCGGGATTGTTATTACTCATTATGGAATATAATTCGGCGTTTTTCACCGCATTGCAAATTGCATGTTCCCTTGCTCCAGTTCCTACTACAAGAATATTCATTTTACTCCTCCTTAACCTAAATCTATAAGCATTCATTAAAAAATATATTATATCAGTGGATATAACCCAACATGAAAATGATTAAATAATTATTAATATTATAATTAGGACACTATATTAGTTTTAATGTAATCTAATTAAAAAAATACAATATTGTATGTCTACTAAAAATATTTTACGATTGCACTTCCAATATCATAAAATCAATCGTTTGGATAATTTACAATACAGAATACTGCACTTTTATTACCTAATATCGATCAAACATAAAATTTATTTTATTCTTCATTTGTGTACTTCGGATAAGATTAGTAATAAAAGATAATATATACATCAACATTGTAATGTTGAAATGAATAGAAAATATTCAAATATGAATGAAACAAATAAAACAGAATAATAGATGAAAAATAGAGTTATTAATATATATAAGGTGTTTTTATGAAGGGTGGCGAAGCCATAATCAAATCACTAATGGATCAAGGAGTAGAAACAGTTTTTGGATATCCGGGAGGAGTTCTACTACCGTTATACGATGTACTATACGATTCTGACCTAAGACATATACTGGTAAGACATGAACAATGCGCTGCACATGCAGCCGATGGTTTTGCACGGGCCTCTGGAAAAGTAGGTGTATGTATCGGCACTTCCGGACCTGGTGCAACAAATCTAATAACAGGAATTGCTACGGCATACATGGATTCATCTCCTGTTTTAGCTATTGCAGGACAAGTGGCCACAGGATTAATTGGTAATGATGCTTTCCAAGAAGTAGACACCATAGGCATTACTATGCCCATAACCAAACATAATTATCAGGCAATGAAGGCAGAAGAAATACCAGGGATGATAAGATCTGCCTTTTATATTGCCAGTACCGGTAGAAATGGACCAGTTGTCATAGATCTTCCCAAAAATGTTCAGGAAGAAGAGTTTGAATATGAACTAGCAAAAGATATTGAACTGCCAGGTTACAAACCTACCATGAAAGGCCATCCATTACAGGTTAAAAAAGCCGCTAAGATGATTATGAACTCAAAAAAGCCAGTAATATTAGCTGGCGGCGGGATAATATTGTCTGGTGCCTCAAAAGAGCTTTTAAAATTTGCGAACATGATTCATGCTCCTGTTACTACATCATTAATGGGAAAAGGTTCCATTCCTGAAGATGATCCATTATCTCTAGGAATGTTAGGAATGCATGGTCGGAAAACATCAAATTTAATTATAGACGATTGTGATTGTCTAATATCAATTGGTTGTAGATTTTCAGACCGTACAACTGGATCAATAACCGAATTTGCTAAAAATGCTAAAATAGTTCATATTGATGTGGATCCTGCTGAGATTGGTAAAAATGTAGATGTTGATGTTCCTATCGTAGGGGATGCGAAGAGGATTCTTAATGACCTAATAAATGTAGTTGGAAAGGCAAAGGACGAAAACAAAAATCATAGTGATTGGTTAAAACATGTGATAGATTTTAAAAATACTTGTATGCCTCGATTATCATTTGATGATATCCCATTAAAACCGCAACAAGTTATAAAAGAATTATCTGAAGCCATTGACCAGGATACAATTGTAACTACAGATGTTGGACAGAATCAAATGTGGATGGCCCATTATTTCACCTCAAGAAATCCGAGAAAATTCATCTCGTCTGGAGGATTAGGTACCATGGGATTCGGATTCCCTGCTGCAATGGGTGCAAAAATAGCTATGCCCGATAATGATGTAGTAGCGGTTTGTGGTGATGGAGGATTCCTAATGGTTTGTCAAGATCTTGCTACAGTCAAAGAATATGATATACCTGTTGTAATCTGCGTACTAGATAACAGACGCCTTGGTATGGTTTCCCAGTGGCAAAAGTTATTTTATAACAAAAGGATGTCTTATACTGATCTGGGACAGAGCCCAGACTTTGTTAAACTCGCTGAATCTTTTGGCATAAGTGCAGAAAGAGTTGAAAAACCTGGAGAAATGTATGAAACTGTTAAAAAAGCTATTAGATCCGATGAACCATATTTAATAGATGTAATCATAGATCCTGATGAAATACTTCCAATGGTCCCTGCGGGTTGTGGATTAACAGAAATTGTTGGTGAGTACAAAGTTGAAAGGGAAACTCCCGGAGAAATTCTTTATAAACCAATGGGCACAAATAAGGGTGGTGAGTAAGTTGGATGAAAGCAAAACTCATATAATTAGTGCATTAGTCCTTCACAAACCTGGTGTTCTCCAGAGAGTTGCTGGTCTTTTCACTAGAAGAGGTTATAACATTGAAAACATTACTGTAGGCACATCTGAACAAGAAAATCTTGCAAGAATGACAATCATTGCAAAAGGCGATGAAAAAGTTTTGGAACAAGTAACTAAACAATTAAACAAACTCATCGATGTTATTAAAGTCAGAGATCTTGACCCAGAAATTACTGTAAAACGAGAACTTTGTCTTATTAAAGTTCATACATCAACAGAGAAGAATAGATCTGAGATTATCCAGTACGCCAACATATTCCGTGGCAGAATAATAGATGTGAGTCCTGAAACTCTTACAATCGAAATTACTGGTTCACCCGAAAAAATTGAAGCATTAATAGACTTAGTAAGGACTTTTGGGATTAAAGAAGTTGCTAGAACCGGACCAACTGCAATTTCTAGAGGCAATAAAACAATTTAGATTTACCAATTAATGATATGAATTAATTCAAAAAGAATTTGAACAAAATTTCTTATTAATGGAGGAAAAAAAATGAAGATGTACTATGAAAAGGATGTCGACTTAAACGTCTTAAAAAATAAAACAGTTGCTGTCATAGGTTATGGAAGTCAAGGAATGGCACAGTCCAGGAACATGCATGAAAGCGGGTTAAATGTTGTTGTAGGATTAAGAAAAGACGGCGCATCCTGGAAAAAAGCTGAATCAGATGGTTTAAAGGTTATGACTGTTGAAGAAGCTTCAGAAATTGCAGATGTAATACACATTCTCATACCCGATGAAATACAAGGACAAGTTTATAATGAATCTATCAAAGATCATTTAAAAGAAGGGAATACATTATCTTTTTCACATGGATACAACATTCATTTCGGCTATATAAACCCTCCAGAAAATGTTAATATAACTATGATTGCTCCAAAAGGGCCAGGTGCCATGGTTAGGAAAACATATGAAGAAGGTTTCGGAGTACCAGGACTAGTTGCTGTTGAAAGAGATTACACTGGAGATGCAACTCAAATTGCGCTTGCTATGGGTCAAGGATCTGGATTAACAAGAGCAGGAGTTCTTAAGACTACTTTCAAAGAAGAAACTGAAACAGATCTATTTGGTGAACAAGTTGTACTCTGTGGTGGGGCAACAGAACTTATCTCTGCTGGTTTCCAAACCCTGGTTGAAGCTGGATACCAACCTGAAATCGCATATTTTGAAACATGCCACGAACTAAAGCTCATTGTTGATTTAATATACGCAAAAGGGTTTGCAGGAATGTGGAACGATGTTAGTAACACAGCAGAATATGGTGGACTTGTAGCGAGAAAAAGGATTGTTACTTCAGAAACTAGATTAGAAATGAAAAAGATCCTTGAAGAAATACAAACTGGTNNGCTCAACAGATTAAGGGCAATTGAATCAGATCAACAAATTGAAAAGGTTGGAGCCAAACTCAGAAAATTATGTGGACTTCAAAAATAATTATTTCCTTTTCTTTTTGTATTAAATTCATCTAATGTATCAAGAATAAATTAGTATCATAAACAAATTAATTTTATAAAAAAATACTGTTTAAGGAAATGGTGGATAAATATGGTCTTTGTTGGTATGGATCACGGCACAACTGGAGTTTCTTTTAGCATACTGAATAATAAACCTGCTCACTTCAAAATAGGAAGGGAAGAACTATCAAAAGGCGATATTTCTGCACTTGAAGAGCTTAATAAAAGAGTAAATCTTAATTCAATCGATCTCATGGCCATCACCTATGCAATGGGAGACGGAATAAACACCATAACACCAATTGAAAAGGTTAAAGATAGGGGTATTCTGTCCATGGAAGGTGCTGGTAAAGTCACTGGCGGTGGAACCGCAGTCTACGATGAAATAGAAAAATCTGGAATTCCAACAGTTGTTATTCCAGGAATACATAAAAATACAAATTGTCTTGATTCACGATTTAAATCAGCTTATTCACATCACGCAAGTTCGGAAAAAATTAGTATATGTTACAATGCATATTTGGAAACTGGGTTTGAAAACATGGTAATATCAGATATTAGTTCAAATACTGTTAGCATCCTCATTGAAGATGGGAAGATACATGGAGCAATGGATGCCTGTCTAGGTGCTATGGGAATAGTTCATGGCCCCTTAGATTTGCAAATGCTAAGAGATATAGATGATGGGTTAAGATCAGCTAACGAATGTTTTTCAGAAGCAGGTGCAGTTAAAATCGCAGATTTAAATACCAAAGTTACTAAAGCAAAGGATGAACTTCTTAAAAGATATATAGATGGGGATAAAAAAGCTTTATTAGCATTCAAAAGTATGGTTATGACTATATTGATGGAAATATACGGACTTATAGGAATATCCGAAACAAAACTCGAAGGAGTTGTTTTAACAGGCTCTATTGGCTCAATGGAGAGACCTTATGATTTTTTCAATGAAATTAAATCTGGATTAAAGGGATCAATATATGTTCAAAAATTACCAGCAACTTCAGGTTCAGTTGGCAGTGCACAAATTGCAGAAGCTGTTTTTAAAGATAAAAAAGATATTTTAGGAATTAAAGTTGTTGGATTCTAAATAATAAATCCATTTATTAAATTTATATACAATTATCTCTTTATTTTAAAATTTAGATGTTTAAAATCTTTTAAAGTGTTAAATTATATTTCTACAGTAGAATAATTTGTCCAATATTTAATCTAAGTTTATTTAATAATTCAATAAATATTCTACTGTATAAAAAATTTATANNATATTAAGGAGAAAATATTCTGTTATTAAGGAATTTTTCAAAAGATTATAAAAATATAAGTCATAAAATTTTGACAACAATTAAAATATTAAAAAAAATAGAATTTGGGCTTTTTTTGTATATCTAATTGAATTTAATATTTCTATTGTACAATAGATTTACAATTTGAGTTTAAAAACAAAATAAGGTAATTTAAAACACTTAAAAATTTTCTCCTGTAGAATATTTAACATAAGTTACACTTGCAATGCATGTCTGTGAGATAAAAAAATATTTGTCTAAATCAAATAACCAACCTGATTATTCCATATTATAAGTTCAAAATAATAATTCTAATGCAGATCACAATATCCATTGTAAATTATTATTAAACATTAATATATTATTAAATATTTCATCAGAAGAACTAAAATATAGGGTAAGATGATTTTTAATGAAAAAAATTAAAAATAAATTTATTTTCGTATGATATTTTAAATCTAAAAGATTTGGTATTTAGTATATCTAATTATTGGTTAATTTATTTTAAATACAACTAATCAAAAATTCTTTATTGGTAAAAATTCTACTTCAACTGTTTATTGTAATTAGAATTCGATAATGAATGCACTCTCTAGGATAAGATTTCATTACTAATATTCAATCTAACCAACCATCCATAATATCTAGTTTTGCTGTACAATCTAAGGATATTGGTGTTAAACAAGCACAGCTCTCCTCTTTAATAGCATGCACATCAGTCCCATATTCGTCGTTAAGAATTGGGTCTCCATCAATCCAATAATAAGGTCTTCCCCTCGGATCGAGTCTTTTTTCTATATGTATCCTGTACATCCTATCCCCAAGCCGGGTCAGTTTGATTTTATCACTTGAAGGATGTGATGGGATATTAAGGTTTAAGAGATCTACACCAGTAGGCAAACCCTTCTCAATAACCTTCTTCGCCACCCTATTCAATATTTTAGATGCATGCCCATAATCAAGTTCTACATGCCCATCATGGAATTTGATATCACCGCGCGTTACTTGTAAAGAAACCGCAATAGAAGGTATACCATGGACAGCAGCTTCCATAGCAGCACCTATCGTGCCAGATGTTGTAAGTTCAGATTTTCCCAGATTTTCTCCAATATTAATACCCGATATTACAAGATCTGGTTTCTTTTCAGTTACTTCATAAATACCTATAATAACTGCATCAGTTGGAGTTCCAGAAACTGAAAATGCTTCACTCGAATCTGGAAGATTTGTTGCTGTGACCCTAATGGGTTCAAATAGGGTAAGTGCATGTCCAATACCGCTTTGCTGTGTTGCAGGAGCCACCACATCAATCGTCCCTAGATCTTCAACAGCCTTTTTAGCAGCCATTATTCCTGACGAGTTAACTCCATCGTCGTTTGTAATAAGAATTCTCATAAAGATCTATTTTATAACTCAACATTCAAAAAGATTGCGTGGCAAAGAGTTGAAGATAGGGACAATTTTAAGTATATTAAATTAGAAAAGAATTAATAATACTTATTAAATAATGATAATAAAGATAATGTAAAATATCATTCCCTAAGGTACTTTAAGGTGAGGAAATTGGAAAAAAATAGGTTGGTCCAGTTCATTGGAAAGGTTATGGAAGAATCTGGGTTCAAAGTTTATAAAGACTTCAAAACATCCCGACACGTAATAGACATCTACGGAGTTTTATCCACAGTAGTGGGCGATATGGGAGTAGTTGTCGCCGTTAAAAACTATGATGAAGAATGGGAAGTAGGTCTTGACGTTTTAAAGGAAATGGAAATGATTGGAAAGACCCTTAAAGCATCGAAGATCGTTGTTGTTACTTCATCATATTTCACCAACAGTGCCATTAACTACGGTGGCAGACGTAATATTAAACTAATAGACAAGGATGCTTTGGTTAGCATAGCAAAGAAATTCTCAAAAAAAGAAGAGAATGTCTATCAAGCCCCATTAAATGAAGAATCAGAAGATGATGACTATTCACCAGCAAAAAGTTCTAGCAGGTTAACTCCTTCAATTTTCGGTTCAGGAAAACGAGGAAACTTATCTAAAGGTGGAAAAATAAAGACACCCAAGCCTAGTTATGATTTCAGCAGTATTATACCCGGAATAAAGGCTATACTAACTAACACTTTGGCATTAATTGTAATAGTACTGTTACTTTCAACGGTTGTATCAGATATCATAGGCATATTCGATAAGAATACTGCACTTATTAATATCTCAAAGATATTTTCTTCGGCTTTACTTGCATATGGCCTAGTATTTGCAGGAGAAAAGGATTTAAATGTCACATTAACCAAAGGAACAATAGTATTTTTTGTTTCAATGTTGATATACGTTGTTTTAATTATAATCCTTTGAAGAAAGTTTGATTCACTATTACTTTTTTTGATCTAATTTATTTTGTACAAAATAAAAATAAAAATTATCTATATAAAATTTTATTACATTGTAACAAGTTAAAATTTGTTAAAAATAATATTAAATGGGCCGGAGGAGATTCGAAC
>PLTK01000083.1 GCA_003164415.1 Methanobacterium sp.
ATATACTATAAAAAAATTATATTATTCAGAGTAATATAATTAGCATAAAATGTTTTATAGTACATATTAATCGGGGAAAAATTTAATTGAATGATTTGAAACTAAATAAATCAATTTCAATATTATATTCCGAAGATAAGAGCTGATTCTTAAATGAAGGTTAAATTTGGTGAACATATTTTTTTAGTTTACAGTTATCTTAATATTTTTTGAAGTACAACTATAATATAGGTCAGATTTTATGTATCCTAGTTGATTTGTTGTTTCAATAAAATCTTTGATAATAATTAAAAAAAATATTTTTTAAATACTAATTCAAGGTGAAATATAAATGTATAAGAAAATTTTAATTCCAACAGATGGATCTGAAAATTCAAAAAGAGCGAATAAACATGCTTTATGGATTGCTGATAAAAGTGATGCAGACATAGTAATTATGTACGTAATTGAACCACATTATCCCGAGTTATTAGCAACAGAATTACCAATTTCAACGCTCCCCTCACCAGACGAACGATTCTATGAAGAGATAAGGGATGAAGGTAAACAGATCATTGAAAATTTTAGAAAAGAATTAGAAGATGTTCAATGCAAGGGCATATGTAAAAATACTAATTTAAAAACTATAATGACAGAAGGTAAGCCTTCAAATGAAATTGTTAATGTTTTAGACAAAGAAAATATCGATCTTGTGGTAATGGGTGCTTCTGGCAGGCATGGTCTTGACAGATTTGTTATTGGGAGTGTAACAGAACGCGTTGTAAGAAATGCTAGAAAACCGGTTATGGTTATACCATAACATTCAATAATATTAAATATTAAATAATAATATTAATTACTTCAATTTTTAAGAATTATTGAAATTTTTATAATAATCGTAAAATATATGCTAAAAAAGGTGAAGAAGTTGTATAAAAAATATGTTATAAATGTATTTATGTTAAAAATAAAATTCGGTGGTTTTAACTTTGGAATATAAATGGATAGCCCTATCAAACGTTCTCATATCCTCCTTAATGGGAATGATAAATATGAGTATCGTTTTGATCTCCCTTCCAGCGATCTTTAATGGTATTCATATTAATCCTCTGGATTCATTTCAATATCTATTATGGATATTGATGGGATATGGATTGGTCACAGCAACTCTGCTTCTGAGTTTTGGTCGACTTTCCGATATGTATGGTCGTGTCAAACTCTTCAGATTAGGATTTTTAATATTCACACTAGGATCTCTTCTTTGTTATCTTACTCCATCAACAGGAAATGCCGGTGCTTTGGAAATCATAGTGTTCAGGATAATACAAGCTGTTGGAAGCGCATTGTTTATGGCTAACAGTGCAGCCATATTAACAGATGCATTCCCACCAAAGGAACTTGGAAAGGCACTTGGTATCAACATGGTCGCATTAATGTCTGGACAGTTTTTTGGCCTTATTTTAGGTGGTGTACTTGCAATATTCAATTGGAGATACGTATTCTTAATAAGCGTGCCCTTTGGAGTTCTTGGAACCATATGGTCATTTTACAAACTAAAGGAAATGTCTACTAAATCTGAGAAAACAAAACTTGATGTAGTGGGTAACGTTACATTTGTATCCGGTATCACACTCCTACTCATAGGTGTAACCTATGGTCTCATGCCGTATGGTAACAGTCCAATGGGATGGGGCAACCCCTGGGTCATAGCCTCGATGTTAATTGGATTAATACTGTTGATCCTGTTCCCAATAATTGAAAGCAGGGTTGAATCCCCTATGTTCAGATTGGATCTATTTAAAAATAGGATGTTCACTTATGCTAATGGAGCAGGTTTATTATCAGCCCTTAGCAGAGGTGGAATGATGTTCATGCTGATATTGTTGTTACAGGGTATCTGGTTACCGTTACATGGTTACAGTTACGCATCAACCCCATTCTGGGCCGGTATTTATATGATACCGTTAACGATTGGAATAATAATAATGGGACCTACATCAGGGGCGTTGTCAGATAAGTATGGTCCTAGATGGATAGCAACAATTGGAATGTTAATTTGTGCGTTAGCATTCATATTATTGGCGTTACTTCCATACAATTTCACTTACCTAGAATTTGGATCCATCTTGTTTATGATGGGAGTTGGTGGGGGAATGTTTGGATCTCCAAACAGTTCCAGTATAATGAATTCAGTTCCTCCGCAAGATAGGGGAGTAGCATCTGGAATGATGTTTACAATTATGAATACATCGTTTACAGCTAGTATGGCTATATTTTTTACCATAGTCATCGTAGGAATAACACAAAGATTCCCCGATGCCATGGCAACATCGCTGGCAAGTATTGGTGCCATCCATTTAGCACCGATCCTAGGTAATATTCCACCTACAGCCGCACTATTTTCAGCATTTTTAGGATATAATCCTGTAAATGCAATATTAAGTGCATTACCTCCGGCACTTGTTTCAACTATACCTCATGCTACTTTGAACACATTAACAGGAACAACATGGTTCCCATCAACCCTCGAAAATGCGTTTATACCTTCACTTAGAATATCATTCATAATTGGGGCTATATTCAGTTTAATAGCAGCATTATTATCAGCACTTCGAGGAAAAAGCTATATACATGAGGATGAAGTACTTAAACCGGGTTCAAAGGCCTTTTTAAAACAAGAGGAATATGAAAAAAAGAAAGAATCACAACAAGGGAAATAAATAACCCCTTGATCTGATTTTATATATTAAATAAATCAAAAATTCCCTTTATTTTCTTTTTAATCTAAAAAAAATAAGAATTAATATAAAATTTATTTGTTCTAACAGTAGCTTCTACGTTTAATCGGATTTACTGGTTTTATTTTTACTTAATTTTACTCCAATAATTGAACCAATAATTCCAAATACAAAGAACAAAGCAAATCCAGCAATTGCAGCCCCCACAATCAAACCTAGGAACAATGATTCCTTTGAACCGGTATAACCTATTGAATATACCAAGCTGGTTATCTGACTGCTTGAAAGTAACACAATTGTGACTGTGGATACGATCCCACCAATACCTGCAGGTATTCCACCATTTACAAGTCCATCTGTGTAACTTCCACCAACCAGGTATCCTGCAATCAATCCACCAATTACTGGACCTATTAAATCAACATTTTTTGGTAGATATAACCCAAAAATAATGGATAGTACGGTTGTTATAATAAATGCTGCAATTATTGCCTTCCAATTTAGTTCCATATAATACATCCCCCCAATAGATTAATATTCTATTTCACAGGTGCATACGGTGGTATTATAAAATTTCCCTTAGTCTTGATATAAAATCCATTTTTTACCACATAATTGGAAAATCTCTGCACACTAAAATTTGGACCATCTTGAGATTCATTTTCAGATATATAACCGTTTAATAGATTTTCAAATTCCGATTCTGTTGCATTTGTTAAAATATTAAAGGGATGCTGAGTACCCCATACATGTGTAGAATCAATAAAATATCCATTTAATTTTCCCATTGTAATTTCCATTTATAATTCCCCCTAATGATTATAATCTGTACATTTCCAGTATATAATAATAATTATAATCTTAAAATGTTTATTTAAGACTATTCAAGCCAAATATTGAATTTAACAAAAAGCCCATATTTTAATATTAGTTGATGATAATAATTATTTATTTATCCAAATATATATTTAATAAGTTATTAGATATTTAAATGATAAATAAAATCAAAATAAACTGTTATTTAAACATTTAAGAGCAAATCTAAAGATATTTTAATTGTGAATGTATATAAATTTTGTTTAGATTTTTGACTAGGTTGATGAATAATGATAGGATTTAAATGATATTAAAATTAAACAAATTATAAAGGGGTTGTTAACTTTGTTTTCACCAATATTTAATTACAATAATAATATTCTTAATAATATATCCGGAATTGAATTTTCTAGAGGTATAATCACCCAAGCTTCACTTATTCCCGAACTTGATTCAACTCTTAAGAAAAAAGCATACATAAAATCTGTACATGCATCAATAGCCATTGAGGGGAACATTCTAACCATTGATGAAGTGAGCAAACTGTTGAATGGATCCGATGATGTGGTTGATGATAGGGGTAAGAATGATGTAATGAGCTATGGTCATGTTCTAACAAATCTCGATAAATATCATGATAATGGTAGAATAACAGATCAACTTCTAATTGATATGAACAGGGAAATAACAAAAAATGTTGCAGTTGATACACCTATTGGTGAAAACTACCGGGATGTTGACATTAAAGTCAAGGATATTGATACAGGCAGGGTCAGATTTATACCACCATCAAACATACATGTCCCTAGATTGATGGATGATTTAATATGCTGGATCAATAGTTCTAATGAGATTTCTCCCATACTAGTTGCAGGTATAGTCCACTATGAATTTCTGAGAATTCATCCATTTAAGACAGGTAATGGTAAAACCGCAAATGCATTAACAAAATTAATTCTAAATACAAGAGGATACGATATTAAAAGGTATTTTACCCTTGATGAATTTTATAATAATGATATTAATGCATATTTAAATGCATTAAAAACTGCAGATGACACATTTGATCTTACCCACTGGCTTGAATATTTCACCAAAAATTTCTTAATATCAGTTACAAGGGTCAAGGCAGATGTTCAAAGACTATTAACAATTTCTCCATCCCCAAACGAGTTAGATAAACAACTTATTTTAAAGGATAATCAGATAAAAATTATTAACTACCTCCAAGAATATGGTCAAATAACCAATAAAGAAACCTCTGTTTTACTTGAAATGTCTTCACAAGCATCCCACAACAACCTTAAAAAACTTCAAAAGATGAAGATCATAACCCGAAAAGGGTCTGGAAGATCAACATTTTACGTGTTAAACAGAGTCAATGAAAAACTCAGAAAACAGCTGATGAAATAATAGACATTGGGATATTCTAATTATATAATAGTAAATTTTTATATTACTTACAAATAAACATTTAAATTAAAATGTAAGAACAAAATCTATTATTTATGTAAAAATATAATAGTTTCAGGTGAGATTAATGGGATATTTAGTCTGTGAAAAATGTGGAGGATATTACGAGCTCCGAAGGGGTGAATCACCAGAAGACTTTGACAATTGTCAATGTGGAGGTAAACTAAAATATGTTGATGACCTTGAAGATTACCCCTACAATAATAAAACTTCAACGGACAATTCCCGGTTTCATGAATCTTACACATCAGTTGTAGATGTTGAAGGATTATCTGATTCTATTATAAATAATCATGAAATGGACGTACTATATACTGAAACAATTGCTTTGAGATGGTTACTGATCTTCTTTATGTTTATCTTAATATTTTTTGTTGCTCTATTATTGTATCAGAGTTTAGTTATTCCTAATGAGGTGAATCCTTTAATTAATATTATATTGGCCATTGTCGTTATATCTATACTTTTTTCGGCAAATTTTATTATCCTACGTACAAAAATTACACAAAAATACCTATCAATATCTTGTGGACTATTCAAACATATAATCCGGTGGGAAGATATTACAAGCTGCCGTTTAGATAATTCAATTGAATTTAATGGTTATGGTATACGTTATGGTAGTATAAATGGAGAAAGGGTTCAGGGATATGTTATGGGAAATTCAAAGGTTTTAATCTCGCTAAATAAAGGTAAATACAGAAATTTTGTATTTACAACTAGAAATCCCGAAGAAATCATCATGTTGATAAGAAAACAAATAGGTTTAGTTTACGACTAATATTTAAGGATTTATTTTAAATAATTGTTTTTTTAAAAAGGAGCGTTATAATGGTTTTTGATCTGCATTTAATACTACTTCCAATCTTTGGTTTTTTAATTGGAGCCTTTGTAACCACTATAGGTGGTGGAGGTGGAGTTTTCTACGTTCCGGTTTTAACCCTGTTTTTTGATATTTCAACACAGCTTGCAGTTGCAACATCACTAGCAGCGGTCCTTCCCACCACAATAATGGGTGCATTGAGCCATCACAGACTTGGTCACGTGAATATACGTCTCGGCTTAATTTTTGGTATTGGAGGAATTGTAGGAACATTATTTGGTGCTTATATGGCTAATAAAATACCATCAATACTTTTAAGAAAGATCTTTGGGATTTTTCTCCTGATAATGACCGTTCCCATGATAATTAATGCACTTAAAAGAAGAAAAAAATCCTACAAAGAGAATGAAAGTGTGAAACTAACAGGATACAAAACATTTTTAGGCTCATTTTTCGGTGTTGTTTCAGGAACCATGGCAGGACTTTTTGGAATCAGTGGAACACCCCCAGTTACTGCCGGATTATACATTTTTGGCCTTCCAGCTGTGGCTGTTGTAGGTACATCCTTATTTGTACTCACTTTCAATGCTGTTTCAGGCCTTTCGGGATATTATCTCCTGGGACAGTTCAACCTGACACTTATCATACTTTTAGGTGGTGGTGGAGCATTAGGGGCATTTATTGCACCTTACATTGTAAAAAGAATTAATGAACAAACAATTGAGAGGATATATGCCCCGCTTCTTGTAAGTTTAAATCTTATAATAAGTTTTGCCATGATACTCTAAAATAAAAAAAAAAATATAAATATAGTTTTTTTTTATGGGTTGAGTATGAACAGGTTATACTGAAGATACGATGCAATACTAACCCAGATCAAGTAGGGTATGAGTAAAAGCCCTGCAGGTCGAGATATACGATAGAATACGAAGATGTTGATTAGTATCGCAACCCATAATATCAGTACCATTATTAATCCCCCTAATATGTTGTGGCCTCCAAAAAAGACTATTGACCATAGAACATTTATACACAACTGAACAGCAAAAACTAGGATGGATATCTGCACGTCTTTTCTACCAAGACCCTTTCTCCATATTAAAAATAATGAAGTTCCAATAAAAATATATAAGACACTCCATATTGGTCCAACAGCCCAATTTGGAGGTGCCCATCCGGGTTTAGCTAGATAAACATACCATGTGGTGATCTCTTTTAATGTATATAATGTACCAACAGCACCAGCAACAAAAACTATTAATATTGAAACAATTAATTTAGGGACCTCACGAATACTGAAATTATCCATATAGCTCAAAACCTCCCTATCCGTAGAAAATTTTTATTTAAATATTAAAAACCTTCAGTATAAATAATAATTTCATGGAATGTCTAAATAAATATTTCGTTAACCTACCTTTTTTTATCAAAAA
This sequence comes from Methanobacterium sp., assembly GCA_003164415.1. Classification (GTDB taxonomy): domain Archaea; phylum Methanobacteriota; class Methanobacteria; order Methanobacteriales; family Methanobacteriaceae; genus Methanobacterium_B. Next base: position 7,263 of record PLTK01000083.1, read on the forward strand.
TTTTTGATAAAAATTTAATCTTAACACAACTCAAATAATTATAATGAAACTTTCACAAAAAATACAAAATATTATAATTAAATAATAATTTGTAAAATTCCGGTGTAAATTTTATGTTACCAAGTTTAAAATCATTTGAATCCACAGTTTTCCTATTAGCAATTATCCTCTGGATCTTATCTGAATATGTTGGTGCAGTAATAATTCCAAATTTGCTTCGTCATGGGAAAAAAATAAGGAAAAATGACAGGGGATCCCGTCTATTATTATCATTGGGTATGTACATTTCTGTTATTGTGGCGTTTTACTTTGCATTTCATAATATTGGATTTTTACCCATATGGACCTTTTATCCCGGTATCTTTCTAATGATCCTGGGAATTTTTATACGCCAGTGGTCTATAAGGGAACTTGGAGTTTTCTTCTCTGTACAAGTTGGGATTCAAAAAGGACAAAAAGTTGTAAAAAAGGGCCCCTATAAACTTGTAAGACACCCTTCGTACACAGGACTACTTTTAACTTTAATAGGCATAGGATTAGCATTACAATCACTAGGTGCTGTAATTATAATGGTATTAGTATTTAGCCTCACCTTTGGTTATCGAATCCATATAGAAGAGAAATTATTAATTTCAAAGTTAAATGGTGAGTATGTTCAGTATATTACCAAAACAAAAAGACTCATCCCATATATCATTTGAATATTCTTAAATATAATTTATATCTATATTTCACCCATATCTTTTACTTATTTTTAAATCCTATTTTCATATTTTAGTTCCTGAAATGTAATTTTAAAACTAGTACCATCACTTGTATCAACTTTTAATTTACCATCTAACTGGTTTATCAGACTATTTACAAGTTGAAGACCGAGAGTTTTCGAAGATTCCAGAACTAACTCTTCAGACATTCCTGTTCCATTGTCGGCAATGGTAAGTTCGAGTTGATCCTGATTAGACACAAGTTTAATTGTAATTTTACCAATATGTTCAGGAAATGCATATTTAACACTGTTAGTTACCAGTTCATTGATGATAAGTCCTAATGGTATGGCTGTGTCAATATTCAAGTTTATATCATGTATCTCTAACACAGATTCGATGTCGCCATTTAAAATTCCATAGGAATAGTATATATCCAGTATAAGTTTCTCAATATACTCTTTGAAGTTGATATTGGTAAGACTCGAGGATTGGTATAGTTTTTCATGGATTATTGCCATACTCTTAATCCTGCCCTGACTTTCCTTTAAAACATTTATAGTTTCGTCCATATCTTCAAATTGTATCTGTAAATTCAGTAGACTGGAAATAATTTGCATATTATTTTTTACTCTATGATGAATTTCCCTTAATAGAACTTCTTTTTCGGCCAAAGATTTTTTTAATTCTTTTTCATCCCTTACTTTCTGTAAAGCCATGGTGTAAAAATGAGTAAGTCTCAGTATGGCCTCAAGATCCTTTTTAGTATAATCTCGATTTGAATTACAAATAGCAATCTGACCAACTAACTCCTCTTTCAAAATAACAGGTACCGATAGAAATCTTTCTATTTTCATATCATGATAATCAATATGATCGGGATGGGATGTTGCATTGTTGGTAAAAAATCCCCTTTTAATATTCAAGCTGTGACCCATGAGACTCTCATATTTTCCTTCTTCTGTAAGTTTTAACATTGGTTGATTGTAATAGTTGTCTTGTGATGATGGGATCCTGGATATTAAAACCATTACATGGGTGTTTGGAATTATCTCACCAACAAATCCCATGCTGCTCCCTGTTAATTTTAATGATTCATTGAGTATGGTCTTTGAAATATCTTCTAAGCTGGTTTGTTTAGAAACCAAGGGGGTGTAAAGTTTATTTAATGCTTTGTTAACTTCCAGTTCCCATTTAAGATCCTGGTTCTGTTTCTTTTGTTCTGTCATATCAACAATTGAACTTATATACTCCTCAACACCGGGTATTTTGTCCACTGTAATTTGTACATCGAATATTTTACCTTCCCTGTTAATTATCCTGGTTTCATATTCAGATGGGGCAGAATCTGGATCCATAATCCTTTTTTCGTGATACTCCAACATTAAATTTAAATCATCTGGATGTATAAATTCCATCCAGTTCATGCGTCCTTCAATTTCCATCCGGCTGTAACCTGAAAGAAGTTCTGTCTCAGAGTTGATCATTTTGATAATGCCCTCATGTCCATATATGATGGTTGCAGCCCCTGTATTTTCAAAGATAGTCCTGTATGAATTTTCTGATATTCTAAGGGCATTTTCTGTTTTTTTACGGGCAGTAATGTCCATGAACATGCCAGATATTATATCATCTTCTAAAATGGCACTCACAAGTGCATTTACTGTTTTTCCATTCTTTCCAATGGTTTCTAATTCATAATCAGTTACCTTTCCATCTATTTTTAATTTTTGGATCAACTGAAACCTATCTCCAGGATTTTTGTACAGCTTTATAATGTTATGCTGGTTCAAATCCATTGTAGAGTCATAGTTGTATATATTTATCATGGCATCATTAACAAAAAGAAACTCACCATCTAAACGTGATTTAAAAACTCCTACACTGGTATAATCAACGAGATCCCTGTAATTTCTTTCGCTAATTTTTAATGCATTTTCAGTTACTTTATGGTCTTCAAGAGATTTTGCAAGTTTTAGGTTGCTAAAACTAAGACTTGATATCATTTCAGCAAATTTTAAATAGAACCCCATTATTGTTTCAACCCTACTTAGAGTCCATTTGGGGACTTTTTCAAATGCTTCCATATATTCTGTACAGTCAAATCCATATTTTTCAGCCTGGGCTTCAAATATTTTCGGATCAAGAGGTTCATCTTCAAAAAAGAATTGTGCTAGAAATAAATTACCAAAATGTTTTTGACCTAGCATTATAGGAGTAACGGCTTCCCATAGGTTATTTTTACATTTGTATATTTTATATTCACCATGATTCAGACCCTGTGTCATATAAACATCACTTTCAACACAGTTCTTACAACTTTCCCTATTTATTCTATGAAAATTGGTGCATATATTCTGCCAGCCGGTTGCAACAAGGATATTACCCTCCAAATCCAAAATTCCCATACCTGTATTGGTAATATTATAAAAATCATCCATTAACGATTGTATTTTAGGACTGTTAATGATGTTTTTAAACTCCTCCTCATCAACTTCATAATCTGGTGAAAGTATTTTATCCAACTTTAATCTTAACTTCTCCTCACTATCCTTTAATGCCTTTTCTATCCTTATACGTTCACTTATATCCCTGGCAATGGATAAAACATATTCTTCTCCCTTCATGACGAATAAATGGGCATTGATCTCTACAGGTATGTTTCTACCATCCTTAGTCACATGTAATGAATTAAAAGTTTTCTTTTGTTCATGGTAAAGATTTTCAATATTTAAAGGTATTCTGCTGATATTTTCAAGATTATCAACATCTTGAGGGCCCATATTCATCAATTCTTCACGTGTGTAACCTAAACTTTGACATGCACGATCATTCACTTCCAAGAAGTTTCCAGGATTTTTTCCATGTAATCTATGAAGAAACATTGCATCATTGGCTTTGTTAAATACTTCTCGGAATTTTTCTTCGCTTTCAATTAATTCTTTTCCTATATTTTTCCATTCGGTTATATCTTGTATAGTTCCATAGGCGTAGGGGCTGTGATCTTCGGTTGACATTATAATTTTAATACGCACAGCCATGTGTCGAATATCTCCATTTTCTAAAATTATACGATGTTCTAATCGTGTGCCAAAAGCAGATTCTTTATTTTTTAATGATTTTTTCATATCATCTAAAAATAGCTCCACATCATCGGGATGTAAAAATCTGTTAAAATAATCCCTAGAAGACATGGTGTAACCGCCTTCTTTAACAGCCGATGTACCAATCATGGTGTAAAAACGGTCATTGAATATGTAACAGTCATTGAATATATCAAATTCCCAGCTTGCAAGATTTGCGATCTCCATAGCATTTTCTAACTGTATTTGACTCATTTTAAGTGCTTTTTCAGTATTTAGAACATCCCTAAACTCTTTGGCCATTAAAAATATTCCCCCGTATTCAGATGAAATCTTTTAATTTACAGTTTTTATAAAGAATCCATATATGAACTCAGAAACGTGAATGATATGTTACTTATCAATTCTAAGTGTATAAATTTTTTATGGTAAAGTATAAATTAATTAATGCCTATTAAACACAAGTTAAAAATATTATGTCTAATAAAATTTATAATTCCTAAAACAATAGAATAATAAGTGGTACAAAATTATGGGACTCATAAAAAAATTAATAATTACAATTATATTCCTGGTGGTTGCAATTTTATTTTTAATTGCTGCCCAAAGTACGATTGAAAATTATAACTATTCCCAATCATCCAATTTAACATCACAAACAGCAAATTCCACAGTTTATATTCAAAATGGAGTAACAGGCATAGTCACAATTAATGATCCTTTCCTCCACAGAACAACTAGAATAGATGTTATATACGATCCACTAGACACGGGTTCAGGATTTATTATTAACAAGAATGGTTACATCATAACAGCTTTACATGTTATTGGTGATCTGGATTCCCTCAATAAACAGACGCTTAAAACAATGGATAGTAATGATGTGAACCGTTATGTTGAAAGAGCAGCTGTTAAAGGTTATATCTCAGAATATAATCCAGAATTAAATTCTGAAATTGCTGCTAATACATCAACAAATCCTGATAAAATTAATTCAAATATAACCGCGGACTTTCTGATCCAAAGAAATCTTATTGTTGTACAATCATCAAAACAGCTTATTAAAGTAAACCTACCCGGAACTCAAAGCACTCCGCTCAATGCTACTTTGATTGATACTGGAAATCCAAGTGCAGATGAAGATGTTGCGCTACTCAAGATCAATACACCAGTTGCAAACCTGCATCCACTAGCAGTAAATTCAAAAATACCAGTTATTTTCCAAGGTCTACACATTTATGGATATCCCGGTTTAGATAATGCTGAAAACTCCTTTACTAATCCCTCCAACATAAAACCAGAATCTTCTTCGGGATTATTAACTTCTGAAGTATTTAAAAATGGCACAAATTCCGATACATTCGATATTAATTCGATATATGAAAACATTGCAAATTGGTTTATGTTGATTGCATTCCCTGGAACAACAACCAACAGTAATAACACATTATATTATGGTACCACAGCTGCTACAACACAGGGTTACAGTGGAGGACCTGTAGTTGATTCACATAATAATGTCTTAGGGATCATAATTTTTAGTATTGAATCAGATAGTGCATTTAAACAACAGTTTAGATTCACATCAAGTTTGTTCCTATCATCACAGTACATTATTCAGTTATGTAAAAAGAACCATATACCAATAAAAGTAGTGAATTCCTAAAAATTCAGTTCCAACGCCATAAAAACAGATATAAGGACTGAATTATGTGCTGAAAGTAGAAAAAAATTTATAATGGAGGATCAATTTATGATGATAATTAAATCACCGCACCAAATAAATGAGACTCTTGGTCGTTTGTTAAAATTACTGGCAGAGCATGATATGACAATTTTTTCCATAATCGATCATTCTGGTGGAGCTGCACAAGTGGGTCTTAAAATGCCCGAAACTAAACTGGTTATTTTCGGTAATCCTAAATCTGGCACCGATTTAATGCTTGCTGATCATGACTTTTCAATAGATCTACCTCTTAAGATAGTATTAAGAAAAAATAAAGATGATACAGAAATATTATATCAAACTGTAACTGAATTAGCAATGCATTATAATGTAAGTAGACTAAATGACTCCATTAGGAATATAGATAAAACCGTTGAAAATATGTTAGAACAGATAATTTTAAAATAATTTAATTTTTATCCACATTCATCTTTAATTTACATTTAATCTAATGTATTAAATTTATAGGAACAGCGAACTTTAGAGGTTAGTTTATCAAACTTAAGATAGGAGGATTAATTTTTTTGTTATACAGAAAATTTGGGAATACTGGTAAAAAAGTTTCAATACTTGGCTTTGGATGTATGAGACTTCCAATAATAAATGGAAAACCAGATAATATTAATGAACCAGCTGCAACTGATATGATTCGTTATGCTATAGATAATGGAGTAAACTATGTTGACACGGCTTATCCGTATCATGGTTCATCTGCCCATGAAGGTGGTATGAGCGAAATTTTAGTTGGAAAAGCGTTAAAAGAAGGATACAGAGATCAAATATATCTATCCACTAAACTTCCAAGCTGGCTTGTACAAAAAAGGGAAGATTTGGAGAATTATCTTAATAAACAGCTTAAAATACTTCAAACTGATAGGATAGACTTCTATCTACTTCACGGCCTTAACAGACTTTTTTGGGATAATTTGATAGAGTGTGATGTTTTTGAGTTTCTTGATTCTGCAATTGATGAGGGGAAAATAGGATATGCTGGTTTTTCGTTCCATGATGAGTATGAAGTTTTTAAAGATGTTGTTGATTCATATAACTGGAGTTTTTCGCAAATACAGTATAACTACATGGATCAAAATTTTCAGGCAGGGAGAGCTGGTCTTGAATATTCTGCATCAAAAAATATGGGTACAGTAATAATGGAACCACTTAGAGGTGGCTGTTTAACAAAAAACATTCCGGATGATATTAAATCCATATGGGATAATGCTCATATCCATAGAAGTCCTGCTGAATGGGCTTTAAGATATGTTTGGGACCAGCCCCAAGTCAACGTTGTTTTAAGTGGGATGAGTACATTGGAACAAGTTGTTGAAAATATTGAAATTGCGGAACATGGGAAAGTTCACAGCCTCACAGATGGTGAGCTTGACCTTTATATAAGAGTTAAGGACGCTTACAATAGTAAAATCCATGTAGCTTGCACCGGATGCAATTACTGTATGCCCTGTAAAATGGGGGTTGATATTCCTCTAAATCTTAACCTATTGAATGATACGTATATATACAAGAATTTGGATAAACCAACTGGAAACTATACATTCCTAACAGCCAAAAAGATGAGTGCATCTTCATGTACAGATTGTGGTGATTGTTTAGATAAATGCACCCAAAACATTCCCATAAATAAATATCTTAAAGAAACCCGTGAAACCTTCGAGAAATGACCATAAATCTATTGTAGATCCCTTAATAATTTTTTATATTTTCATAATGCGTTGTATTCGAATTTTATACATGAATTTATCTTGTCTATTTTTTTTAAAATTGAGATTATGGAATACATCTTATTTTACCATAAATTTTATTATTTACGAATTTCAATGCTCTGTTTGTAATATCATACCATTTTGATACTTCTATCCAGAGTATACATAAAATTAAATATTTTTTTTTATTAAATTAAAGTTTACTTTTAAAGCTAAAAGTTTTAATATATAAACTTATAAATTATTACTTTGTTATTAATTGAACTATCCAGAGGGATGCTATGAATGATTTATTTTACTGGTTATTTATTGGAACTAAAGGCGGTATAAATCGTATTAAAATTGTAAAATTACTCTATGAAAATCCCTACAATGCAAAAAATATTTCAGATAAACTAGAATTAAATTATAAAACTGTTAGACACCATTTAAGACTATTAGAAGAACATGATATCGTTACAACTCCTCCGGGTATCCGATATGGGGCAGTATATTTTCTAACTGAAGAGATGAAGGAAAATTATGATTTGTTAGAAAAAATTCAGGAAAAAAATAGATCTAAAGGTGAGATAGAATGAAGCTAATCGTATTAAATTATACAATAGACCATCCAGTGGATATAGTATTGGGGATAGCAAATATTTGTCTAATAATTGGATTAATGAGTATTTACTGGAAAAGCTATAAGCATTATAGAACAAGATTCTCACTAGGCTTGGTCTTATTTGCTGCATTTTACTTATCCACAATTTACTCTATGTAATAACCTTTATGGCATATCAAAATTTTTGGGGAGGGTTAGAGCATAATATTATGTTTTTGGTAAATTTAAGTGAGTTTATTGGTCTAGTAATACTTTTGAAAGTTACTCTGAGTTAGTAATAGGATAAATTTTCTGTTTTTATTCTTTTTATCTTGTATTCTATTTAGATTTTGTTCATTTGATTGTTTTTCTATGAAAAATTATTGTCAAATTATTGTATGATTCTTGTAAAATATTCATATACAATAATTGCAATAATAATATATAATGAAATTGTATTACATTATGGAAGTGATAAAAAATGTTGAAAAAAATTGTGAGTGTATTTGTGATGTTTTTGATCCTAATGTCATTTGCAGGATTTGCAACAGCAAGTACAACAAAAAAAATCAGTTCAGTCTACTGGGATAACAACGATAATCCTGCAGTTGATAATGTTGTAATCACAATCGACACCAACATCACATACAATACTGGCAGCTACTATTCAACAACTAAAATTAACACTGTTGGTAAAGTTGAAAGCTTCAACGATACAGAAATCAATGTTAAATGCTTTGAAACAACCAATTTCACCTATCATACACAAAAATCAGGCACTATAACTAGAATAAGCAATAGAACCTATTATCAAACACTATACAGATAAAAAAAGAAAAATATGTTAAATCTCATTTAAGAGATTTATAGACAGCTTCAAGTAAGTTAGTTGAGTTTTGATAAACATTTGAATCCGGAAGCCATTCTGGAATCTCGTAGACAAATACCGGAGTTCCAGTCGCAACTATTGGATCATCAACCTGTTGTATAGATGTGCCTTCAGGTTGTTGATCCGTATTCCTAGTGTAGTAATTGAAGCTTGGAAGAAGATTATGGACTGATTCACCTAAAGAAACAGATTTAGAATCCATACTAGGAGTTGCAATATAATATCCATCACTACCATATCCCTTTTCATGGTCATGGACTATTATAACCAAGCTATAATGTGATTTTTTAATATCGGGTATAACATACTGTGCAACAAGATCCTGACCGTTAGCACGTCCCACAGAGAAGTCTGTAGGATCCTTTGTGACATTAACTTGATAATTTACAATCTCAATGTTATGGGATTGTGAATATGCTTTTACAACACCCGGTAAAACTTCTTTTGCAGAAATTTCCCTAGGGTGCATACCAGTTACAACTGCAATTACAGGACCCGTATCACCGGGCTGTGAATAAACCACCTTAGTAACAGAACCTAAACTATTAGAGCCCAATAATGTTGTGGATTCTCCAGCATGTCCCAAATTTAATGTTAATGCAAATGCCATTAGAATAACAGGGATTATTATCAATACTGAATAAAATTTAACTCCCCTTTTTCTCTTCTTTGGCTTACCCGGGGGATTCTTTTTATAAAAATCCTTAAGGTTTTTATAAACAGTTAACTTTTCACCACAGTCACATGTGTTATCATAGTCTTCAGGTGATTCGCCTTTCTGAAGCTCATAACATTTACCACATTTATCACAGCACAAATAGGTCACAAAAAATTCCTCCAATAAAAAAACAAAATTATAATAGGTTATTTTTCTCTTTCTAATCTTGTAAATATAATATTTGATATTATTTAATTTTCAGTTTCCAATTAACATGGTTAAAATAAGTATACATTCCAAATTATTATGATATATTGAGAAATGTTATAATACCAAAACCTTTGATAATCATATAAATTAAAATATAATCAATTTATTATACATATACTTTTGGTTAAAATAATTATAGGAATATCAAGTAATATTAACCTAATTCCTATGATAATTGGATTAAAGGAACACCAGAACATTATATAAAATGTTATAATAATTTGTTAAAATTTTAATATTAGTAACGATTAAGAAAATTTATTATTTATTTTTTATTAAATTCATTTCCAGTTGGTTAATATCTCTTCTCTTTTAAAAGTGAGTGTGCTTATGTAGAATAATATTAGATCAACTGTTAATAGGATGGCCGATATGATCAGAAGATTATTCACGTGCAATGTGATAAATCCAATCTCACTTAGTATGTAAATACCAAAGAATGGAATTATAATTAATTGTCCTAGTTGCTGGGCTGTTCGTACATCATTTACCCTTGCAGACAAAATTACACCTAACTCAACAGATAATAAACAAGCAAGTGGAGTAACCGCAAACATCATTACAGCCATGTCCCAATTAGGAAAAAAGAAATAGCCCAATGTGTTGTAGGTCATTTGATCAATTAAAGTCATGAATATAATAAAACCGATATATATTGCTATGATAGATGGTAAAAATGAAGCAAAACATTTACCTAACAATATTTCACTGTCTGTTGTGGGTGTTGCAAGGAGAGGTTCTATACTCTTTTGAACCTTCTCACCGATTAAACTGTAAGACGCGATCACAGTTGTAATGGATGCAGCTAATATTACAAAGAAGAATAGAAAAGAATTTAAAATAGGAGGAAGTGCAGATGCAGGGATACTTCCATTATCTGAACCAGATACACCAATTGTTAAAGGAAGACCAATAGAGAATAATAATGGTAAAAGAACTACAGAATAGATAACACTCTTTTTGTTTCGGAATATACTAAAGTCTTTGGTTGCAATAACCCATGATTTCCAAAGTTTCATCAATTTTTCCCCACAAATTTCAGATAAGCATCTTCTAATGTAGGACTTAATTCAGTAACATATTGAATATGTCCACCTGCACCCACAACAGCATTCACTATTTCAGGATTTTCTATTTCAGGATTTACAACATCAATAATTATCCTATTTTTGTCAAGAACTATTTTCCTAGATATTAAACTGTCCAATGTTTTTAAGATAGAATCAGTGACCTGCTCTAATTGTATTACTGTCTTCTTTCCCCATAAAGATTCTTCAAGTTCTTTTGGAGTTCCTATTACCTTCAATTTGGTGTTTAATATTCCAATTTTATCACATATACGCTGAGCTTCATCAAGATTATGTGTGTTTAAAAAAATAGTTTTATTATCTTTTTTTAACTCTAAAATAAAATCTCTTACAATTTTGGAGGATTCAGGATCTAGGTTTACCGTTGGTTCATCCAGAAACAATATCTCAGGGTCATGAATAAGTGCTCGTGCTATTGCAATTTTTTGTTTCATTCCCTTAGAAAAAGTTCCAACGGGTACATCCCTTTTATCCCAAATACCCAACATCCCAAGCAAACGCTTAATATTTTCTTTTCTCTGTGATTCTGAACATTCATAAAGTTTTCCATAAAAATCAAGGTTTTTATATGCGCTTAATTCACCATATAAACCCACATTATCGGGTACTAATCCGATAAGTTTCCTGATCTTTAAAGAATCCTTCTCATTACTAACATCATAACCATTTATATGGGCTTCGCCAGCTGTCTTAGATATCAAACAACATAACATTCTCACAGTAGTTGTCTTTCCAGCACCGTTAGGACCTAGAAAACCAAAAATTTCACCTTTATCAACATGAAAAGTTATATTATCCACAGCTTTAACATCCCCAAACATTCGGGTAAGATTTTCTGCATCAATCACAATGCATCAACCCTTAAAAATAGATATCCTAAACAATATAATTCCAAGCTTTCCATCGTATTATATTCGTGTCTCATGTGGTGAACCTTTTTTTAGATACTCATAATTATCTGCCTGGAAATAATTGTTTATAAAAAAAAGAATTTATGGAATTTAAATTATATTTATCCTAATTTAAACTCCAAATTTATTCATCTAAAATCTACTTATAATCAAACAGAATTAGGTTTCTGTTTATTTTTCTTCAGGTTTTTTAGTTACCATATTTTCAGTTTTTGTTGGTTCTGAAGTTTGGCTTACTTCCTCTTTAGGGGCCTTTAGCAAGTCTAAAACTGCTTTAGATTGATTTTCTGTTACATCATCATTTTTTAAAGGATCTAAATTCTTTTTAGGAATAGTAGCTTCTGCATTTTCTGTTTTGAGGAAATTTGAAATGTCAGTTATACTGTTCATGAGTGGAGCAGGGAATATTATAGTTGAGTTTTTCTCGACTGCTATCTGGTTTAGTACCTGCATGATCCTGAGCTGTAATGCAATTGGATGTTCGGATATAATATCTGCTGCTTCACCTAATTTAGCTGCAGATAAATATTCACCGTCAGCAGCAATAATTTTAGCTCTTTTCTCCCTTTCAGCCTCAGCCTGTAACCCTATTACACGTTTCATGTTTTCTGGAAGTGTAATATCTTTAATTTCAACCGTTGTAACACTTATTCCCCATGGTTCACTGTGGTTGTCTATGAGTTCTTTTATTCTAAGGTTTATTTTAGGTGTTTCTGAGAGTATTTCATCCAGATTAAACTGACCAACAACACTTCTCACAGTTGTCTGCGATATCTGGTTCACAGCTCTTGTGTAATTTTCTACTTCTACAACTGCTTTGTAAGGGTCTACAATTTTAAAGTAAGCTACTGCAGCCACATCTATTGAAACGTTATCTTCTGTAATAATTTTCTGTGATTGAATTGGCATGGTTATTATCTGTAATGAAGGTTTTACCATACGATCCACAAGTGGTATTATTATTCGCAATCCCGGTTCCTTAATTCCAATGACCTTACCAAGACGGAAAACAACACCCCTTTCATATTGATTTACAATTCTTATTGAAAGTCCCAGTATTATTAAAATTATAATTACAACAATTACTGTTGTTATTGGATCTACCATATCTTTTAACCTCCATATTATTCAAATTTGTTTCATTTAATATTATGGTCTTTAATCCTTTTATAAATTATGATGATACTGTTCTAATGTTTATCTGTAGGCTTATATTTCTTTCATGGAAGAAAGAAACTTCCCAAATTTAAATACCTTTTCAGGACATGATAATTCACATTTCAAACATCCCATACCATTACAAAGGTCTGTTCTAACTGTTGCTTTCCCATTTTCCATTTTAAGAGCACATTCAGGACATGTTTTTGTGCATGTTTGGCAGTTGGTACAATCTTCAAAAATTGCTTCAAGCGTTGATTTAATTTTAACAAGTTTAAGACCTTCGTCTCCAAGTTCTTTAATGTCCCTCTCAAAGATTCTGTGGATCTGTGGATCTGTAACCCTTGGTGGACTTTTCTGGTAGCCATATTTATTTAACCAGTCATTATACATCCAAAATGGCATTCCCTGTTCAGACACGGCCAGCTCTAGAGAATATATCTTTTCAAATATTGGTGATGTTGCAAGCATTATATGTTTGCTACGCATACTTTTTGCTATATCCTGTAATTTTCCAAGTATATCCGGGTTCATAACAATATCACTTGCCATTGCAAGTGAAGTGTTTCCTAGTTGGTAGATATCTTTAGAGGAGGGAGGTATTTGTCCCACGTCGAGTGATTTGTGTGGATCAACATAGAAACCAGATGCACCGGCCATATATGTTGAATCAATATCAGTTAAGAGAATATCAGCCTCTTCTGCAAGTGTCAAATAAGCAGCTCTAAATGCACCTAATGCCTTTCCGATCATTATTATATCCTTTTCTGATAGGTATATTCCATCTTGCATATTGATGCGGTGATCAGGACTTTTAATTTTGGGGGCAGAAATAATATCCATATCCATCCCTAAACTGAAGGCTGCAATAACCCCTGTTCCGGTTATACCATTGGATTTTCCATCCATAACCCCCTTAGAAAGAACTTTTCCAGTAACAGGATCTACGGTATTTCCATCCTTGACTATTAGTTCGTTGTCGAGTACCTGGCTTTTCCAACCTGAATCAATCTTTTTAAAATCACATATTGCACCTGGTGAAGCTAATTTACCTTTCTCTATCATTTGCCCCTCTATTGCCGGTCCTGCAGCAGCTGAGCATGTGTAAACCTCACCATCCATGACCAATGCAATTTCAGCATTTGTTCCGAAATCAATCACCAGATAAACACCTTCCTTTTCTAAAATATCTGATTTAAAAAGCATAGCAAGTGCATCAGCACCAATTTCATGTTTAATAGCTGGTGGAATGTATACTTTAGCTTCTTTATTTATTATAAGTCCTATTTCACCCGCGGTGACTATTGTTGCATCTCTTGAAGGAGGTTTGATATCTAATCTTTTGAGGATGTTTTCTCCCCAGTAGGCAAGATCCCTGATCTCTATGTTTTGGAATATTGAGAGCTGGATGGGATTACCACAAACAGCAACTCTTACAACATTTTCAAGGTTAATACCTAAATTCATTATTACATTGTTTATTGTTTCAATAAGAAGATTGTGGGCTGTGTCCTTACCCACCTCTATTGCAAAATGAAGATGATCCACCACATTAGCACCCGGAAGAGGATGTCTAAGTGTAATGGCTGTTGAAATTATCTTTGAAGTATCAAGATCAATTGCTTGTGCCCTAATACCGCTGGTTCCTATGTCCAAAGCTATTCCATATTCATTTTTCATGGATTTGGCTCCTTATACTGATTAAAGCAATTATTTGAACATGTTTAGATTATAAAAATGTATTATCCGAACTTTTAAAAAATATATTTTTAGATATTTTTTCAAAAAAATTAAAAAAATGGGAGAATTTTATTTTATCTAGGAATATTCCGAAACAAATTCCCCTACAATGCTTGAATATTCTTTTCTAAGATCCTTCCAATTTTTATGATCTTTTACTATGGCGTCAGCAAGTCTAGGTGCATGATACGCCTCTACACCGTAGACACTCATAGGGAAAGATTCTACAAAGTCCTTCCTTACTGCTCCTCCACCACATCCAATGGCTGGTACTTCAAGACCTTCTTTCTGTAGTGCTGCAACCACTTTAGGGAAAACAGTCATGGTAGTTGTCATAAGAGCGGTTCCAGTTAATAATATCGGTTTATATTCCTTTACTGCCTTAACGACTTCTGTTGTTGGCACATCCCTTCCCATATCTATTGCTTCGTATCCACCGGCTCTTAGGAACATGACAACAAGGTTCTTACCGATATCATGTGGGTCACCTTCAGCCACAAATGAAACAGCAGTTCCTTTTGTTTCACTTTTGTGGCCTAAAACCTTCTCACATTCCTTTACACCTTCCATCATCCCATCCCCTGCAAGCATGAGATCTGGAAGGAAGTAAAACCCTTTGGTATAGAGGACGTTTACTGCATCCATACCCTTCATAAGGCCGTTATTGATTATTTCAATTGGAGATATACCATCATTTAATGCTTTTTGAACATTCTTTAGAGATGCATCCCTATCCTCATAGAGAACAGCTAGTGCTATGGATTTGAAAGGTTCTTCTGTGGGTAGAATACTAACCACATCATCATCATCTTCTGGTTTTATTGCTGGCCCCTCAATTTCCACATTGTATCTCACATGTACTGCATTTTGGTCCATCCTTTCTTCTAACTCTTCATATTTCATTTTCCTTCAACCCCCTAGAGTTCATAGCTTTTTGGGTCAAATTCAGCTATTTTTCTTGAGTATTTTCTTAGGCATTCATCAATAAATTGTTCAGAATCTGTTGGAAGTTCCTCAAATATTTTAAGAGCACTGTCAAGGGAGTCTCTTTCAAATCTTGTGAGATACATTTTTTTAGCATCAACAGCCTCATTAATTATGGCTCCAGCTTCAAGAGCAGCTGCCCTAGCTCTGAGATAAGGATTTTTACCATATTTTACTATTGCTTCCCCTATCCTGTGTGCATTATCATAGGCCAATACTAATCCTTGAGGATCTCTGTATTTATCTGTGAGGGTGTAAAGATCTCTTAAGGTTTTTTCCTCTCCTGTTTGGTGGGCTGTGTTCATAAGGGCTGCTTCATAACCTGTTGCCTGTAACCATACTTCCGGAGTTGTTCCACCCATTTCTTGTCTGTGATAAACCGATTCATTACTCCAAACATCACATACCGCTGCTGTTAAGTTGCCCATAAGATCCGAGTGTGCACAAACTGCATTTTTACCTTCCATACATATAGGAACTCCACTAATTGACTTAATTATAGGATTTTCATATCCACAATCTTTTAATGGACCAATAGCACCACATTCAACAGCCACTAAACTTCTAGCTCCAGCTATAGCCCTAGTAAGTGCTGCTAGAGTATGTGAACAATCTTTATCAAGTAATCCACCGGCCATGAACATGGCTGTATTAGCCTGGGCACAGTCAGTATCTCCTGCTGGTCTGCAGTCGTACTTTTTGCATATATCAACTATTCGTTTCCACATGTATTCCATATCGATACTACCAAGAACTCCTATACCAAATAATATGGCTTTGGGATCTCCACGGGCTATACCATAATCAGATACTGATTTTCCACCCATAGTCTCTATTGCAACACATGATGCACCGTTTGCTGCACTTGCTTCTATGGATTCTATGACCTTGTTATCATAGTCAGAACCTCTGAGTCCTGGATGTCTCTCTTCAATTCTTATATCTGCAGGTGTTGCCATTAATGAAACTTTGATATCGTATTCATCATGGTATTTCTCCAAGATTTCTGCTTGGGCTTGTGTACAATCTGCAGTCCATTCAGGATTGTTTGTTTGCTGGAAAATATGTTCTTGTTCCACCATAAATGCTGGTAATCCTATTGATACTGCTCGATCACAAGCACTTTGTGTAATGTTTCTACATTCTGAAACCATTTGTTCTTTTGTTTCTTCAGAACCTTCTACAGGAGCGACTTTAATTTCCGGAACAACATAACCAGCACCTATTTGCGTATTCCATCGCTGGCTAGTTGGGTATTTGGCTCGTCCGAAAACCATTTCATCCGGGTTTTTATATGCCATTTTAGTAAATCTTTTCATTCTAGATCACCTTATAAGTAAATCCTTTCATTATAGATCACCTTATATTATTATTGTACGTGTATTCTATAAATCTTTTGGAATTTTATTCAAATTCTGTGGAAGAAATTCCAAGTTTAATCCATCTAACTCTCCAAATAAATTGATTAGTTAGTTATATGGAAAAAAAGGTAACAAAATCGTTAAACTGTTAGTTTCTGGTTTAATGGATTGTTAAATAGACATAAAATAATCAATATAAAATAGAATAATATTAAAATATTGTAAAAATAAATCTTTATCAGTATATTATTATTTAGTTTAGATAAAATGGATCAAAATATTGTTTAGTTGCGGAGGACTTTTTAAAATGATGGTTGAAGAGGCTATAAATATAATAGAAAAATTAAATGGAGCAGTTGATGTTCAAAAACTTTCAGACGAAGATAAAGAAGTTCTAATTAAAATTGAATCCAATCATTCCAATGATATTATACCAATTGTTAACAAGGGTTTGGAGGAATGTTTAAGCAGAGAATTCTGTTTAGTCCTGCTTAAAACCGAGGATTTTAGAATTCCATCCGAACCAACAGTACTTCTTGTAACAGATAGTGGGAGAATTTTAGGCCAAGAGTTGATTTCTCCCGAAGATAAGAGGAAATATTCCCACAACGATAATGTTGTTTTTCTGAGTAACAACTTCATAATTTTTAAGCCCGATAGCATAACCAGACCCGCAGGTGTCGAAAAACAGTTATTTATTTTACCCGCAATCCCATTTCCAGAGTTAAATGATGTTACAACTATATCTGAGGTTATATCATGCAGTCCTTCAACATTAGGAGATAAATATCTTAAAGATAAGTACAATTATCCCGATGATCCCCATCTTGCAACGATAATTGTTGCTTTTTCAAAAAAAGAGTAATAATTATTGAATTTTAATCATAAAATTCATTTCTAGCATCAACCATTGCCTTAATATTTGCAATGGGAGATCTGGGAGCTAATCCACAGCTAGGTGCTAATATATCGACTCCAGCATTAAGTGCTTTTTTTACTTCTTCTTTAACATCTTCGATTGAGCCTCTAAATAGTGTTTGAGTTGAGGATATGTTTCCAACTATTTTTGAAGATGTTTCACCACCCATGTTCATGACCTTACCACCTACCCTTAAAACTTTTCCACCCTTTTCAAGGTCGTGTTTGGCCTTTGCAATATCCACATTCTCTTCTACACTGATTGCATCATAACCTATACTTGCCATGTCGTGTATTATTGGCTGGCTTGATCCACATATGTGGAGAATTTTTTTCGTTCTTATTACATTTGCAAGGTCTTCTAGTCTTGGTTTTACAATAGTTTTAAATTGGAGGGGATCTATTAGTTCAGGTGCAGCTGTTGGCTCTGCAACACATATAATATCGGGTTCAGCTTCAGATATAGCTTCTGCATAATCCATACATGCATCAAGAGAGTTATCCACCGCATTTTCAATATCTCCTGGCCTCATCTTCATGTCTCTTAACATGTTTTCAACACCAAGCAAATGTCCTGTGAGTGTAAATGGTCCTGTCATTCCAACAATAATTGGAATTGTATCCCCATATTCGTCCTTTAATCTTTTTATAGCTTCAAGAACAACTGGGATCCTTCCTTTATTCAGGAAATCTGTTGGTACCTCTATATCACTGGCCGTTCTAAATGGTGTTTCAGTTACTTGTGGGGTTCTTTCAATGCTTCCAAGATCTACTGTACATCCCATTGCTTCTGCTTCAACTGTTAGGCAGAAGGGTATTCTTGCACATTCCAAACCTGCAAGTTCATGAAGAGAGCTGCCTAAAATTGCCATCATATCTGCATTAATATGTGCTTCAGGCCAATATACATCTGTTTTTTCCATAGCTTCAACTATTGCTATTTGTGTAACACTAAGTACCGGAGTTATATCGCTTTCTTCACCTGAAAGTACTTTTAAAACATTGTTTTTTATATTCATGGTTTCACGTGGTTAAATTTTTTTTTAATACATTTAACTAGATTTATGATAGTGTGACATATCCTGTATTAATATGTAAATATCTTTGGATTGGAAATTATCTAAATTACCCTATTGCATTTTTCTAAAACCCTTTCCCCTATTAATCAAATATTTATGTTGTGGGATATGGATATATTTTTCCAATTAAACGTGCTTAAAGTCAATTATGAACAATAAAATGAATACAGCACTAATATTATTCACTTCAAAGTTTATCGAATAAAAATTGTGGAAACAATAAAAAAAAAAAGTGAAAAATTTTTATAAAAAGTTAAGAATGTTATTTTTTTTATTCTGGTTTGTAAATCAAAGCCAAAGCTCTAACATAATACATCTGAGAATAGGGTAGTAATATCAAGGCCAATATTAGGGAGATTATATAAAATGAAACACTGTCAGTTGAAACACTGAAGATGAAACTGATTAGAGTTCCTATACTGAATATTAATAAAAAGATAACTCCCGTTGTTACATACCATTTTATAAGGTTAACCCAACCTATATCCCCAATAATTTCAATTATTTCCCCTAATCTAAATGCAGCAGCAAATTCTCTTTCATAGGCCATATTTGCTATTGCTAGAAGGAATAATGGTAGAATTATGATAAATTCAATTAATAAAACAATTACATATTGATTTAATATGTTAAATGCAATTATAAACAAATTCTCTATACCCGTTAAGATTCCGGTAACTAAAAAGTTTATTGGACTAATACCTGTACTTCCAATTATGGCCATAATATCTAATCCAAATGATGATAAACCTCCTAGTAATAGGAGTATAATTAGGAAAACAATGAGTGGCGGCAGTATTAAGTATACAATAAAGGTTAAAAATACTTTCATCCCGTCTATTAAGAGATTTTTCCAGTCATTAAATTCGGGTGGTTTATTTTCACCATCAACAGATGTTTTTACGATTCTAAAAAGGTAACCATCTACTATAAGTCCTGAAATTAATCCAATAACAACAAAAATCAGTACAATTGCATAATTTGTTATATCAATTAAATTCAATAGGGATGATATCCCCCCGATCACAATAAAAATTCCCAATACAATAATTTTCTTCCAATCTGAAACTGGATATTTCAATGAATCTTTGACTAATTCGGTTATATTCATACTCTTTTACCTCATATTTGGATTACAATGATAAAGATATGGAAATCTATCATATAAAAAATTATATCAGTTAGGTTCACATAATAAAAAGTTTTCAAATAAATTTACCATTAGGGACTGCGACTGATTGGCTGCTGTTATTGTAAATAAAATGGTATTTGCCCTAGAGTGGAAAATTTTAAATTAAATTTAGAATAGAATTAATAATAACATATAAATTGGGGATGTATAACCGATCCTAATGACACCAGGGCAATGGATTAACTTTTATCTGTTGATACAGTAGAAATCTATTTTGAATTCCATTTCTTTCGATGAAATAAAAAGTCTAAATCGTAATCAACACGTTTTAAAACATCTTTAGAACCATTACACTCCACAATATGCCTTAATTGATGTAGTAATCTCATTTTTTGTTTACTATCCACCCAGATCACCTAAATACAATTCTTTGAAATTTATTTGAATCTTGAGTTTTCAGCCCAAAAAAAATAGAAACACTAAACTTTTAATTCGTCTATTTTCAAACTTGAGTATTAAATCAAATTTAGCTTGATCTATCCATGTTGCATTAGACTGAAAAGATTCTATAAACTCCACATATATTTTGATTTATATTCTGTTGATATTATCTAATATAATCTTTTATATTTATGGTGAAATAGAATGTAATAGACACAAATTAGAATGACTGTATATCAATAAAATTAACCATTATGTAGTGGGTAACTCATTGAATTAAAATAAATAAATGATTATAAATCTGTAAAATATGATTAAATACGGTTATAAAAAAAAATAACAAATTATGTAAATTTAATCCATTTTAGGTTCCATTATTGCAAAGATGTTTCCCTCGGTGTCCTTGAAGGATCCCATTATACCCATTTTAGGAATTTCCATTTTCTCGGACATCTTGGTTCCACCTTTCTTCACAATTTTTTTTGCAAAATCATCATAAGAATCGACACCAATGGTATCCCTAACCATATCTCCCATTTCCTTAGTCATTATGGCTCCATTAATACCCGGTTCTTCATCGGGTCCTGTTGTTATAAGCCAGTAGTCAAAAGGACCATCCCATTTTTCAATTGTCCATCCAAACACATCTTCATAGAATTTTATAGCCCTTTCAGGATCATCTGCAGGAATTTCAAACCATATAACCTTTGACATATTTAATATTCCCCCTTTTTTAAAAAAATTTTTAGTACATTCCAATTTAAATCAATTAAATACATCCTAATACTGTTTTATACAGCATGATAAATATATTTTATGATCCAAAAAATTTTATAAACAAATTATTATTAGAAATAACCAATAAATGATAATCCATGACAAAAAAAACTGTTCTTTGCTATGGTGACTCAATTACATGGGGTTACAATCCAGCGAACCAGAACAGAATGGCCTGGGATGAAAGATGGACCGGAGTACTGACCAATGGATTGAATGATAATTATATAGTTATTGAAGAGGGTTTAAAGGGCAGAACAACAACTTGGAACGATCCAATTGATGGTGCAAGTAAAAACGGGTTAAATTATTTAATACCTTGTCTTGACAGCCATAAACCTATAGATCTATGCATATTACTTTTAGGGTTGAACGATCTTAAAAAACGATTTTCTCTCCCTTCAATTGAAATTGCACGTGGAATAACAGTGATAATAGAGGTTATAAAGAAAAGCAAAACGGGTATTGATGGTTCAGCACCTAAAATATTGCTTTTAACTCCACCAATTATAAATCCTGTCGAAGATTTATCACAAGAATTTCGAAATTCACATAACAAATCACTTAAATTACCGGGTTACTATGCAAAAATTGCCCGAGATTACGGCGTAGAATTTCTTGACATATCAAAAATAATAAAAGTCAGCAAACTGGATGGGGTGCACATTGACGTTGGGGAACAGCTCAAACTTGGAAATCTTGTTTTAAAAAAAGTTAAAAAGATCATGGAATAGTAAAGGAAAAAATTATAGAATTAAAATTGTTATTCTCCTATTTTTTTGATGTATATAAGTGCCGATGATCTTGCAAAGTACATATATAGGTATGGGACGATAACAACGGAAATTAACAATCCACCAATATCAATAATATGTAATAAACCGAAAATACCGAGTGTAAATGCTCCTAAAAATGTTAAAATCGCAAGAAAGATCAATCCACTAGACAAATACCATGATATTAGGTTAATCCATCCTATGCTCATGATTTTATCTAATATCTCACGGATTTTAAATGCTGAAACAAGTTCACTGTTATTATCTGCCATATATACCAATGAAAGAATAAATAATGGCAGTACCACAATCATGTATATTATTGCCAAGAAAATTCCAATTCCAATCCCCAGATTCAACAGGATATAGATGATATTTTCCAAATTAAAACCATTGTAAATGGCATGAGTTATTATTATTCTCAAAGCAGACGAAGATAATATGGCAAAAATGGATATAGTCATGATAATTGGTATCATATAAACAATACCCACTATGAACACTTTAATACCGTCCGATAACTTTTCATTTACAGCATCAAATTGTGGAAGCTTTTTAGCATCAGATAATGACAATTTTATAACTTGCAAGAAGTAACCAGTAAAATAGATGCTAACAATTAATTCTAGAAGAACTAATAATAGAATTAAACCCTTGTTAGTCAAACCATTTAGGGCGAAAAATAACCTAAATACTGCTGTAGTCGTAAATAATCCTATAAAACCATATATTAATACTTTTTTCCAATCAGAAAGCGGATATCTTAATGCATCTTCAACTATTTCACCAACATTCATATACCCGCCTCCATTATTTTTTTTACCTATTTGTAAAGATATATCTTGATACGAAAATTTATCTCTATTGATTAACTAATTTTATTGAGAGCATTTAAATATAATTGTAATAATACGATTTGGTATATTATATTAAAAGAGAATAACCTATTATCTAAATTAACAATTCTTAGAAATTTCTAAATAACAGGATAAATTTTGGGGAAATAGAATGTCCGAAACATCAGCAGATAATGATTTTTTACACAGGAGCCATGATTATTTTGTTGGCCTATACCATCGAAATGTGAAATTTATAATCTTTTCAACCGCTATATTTTTTATAGCTGTTGTTATAGGTGGTTTATTGGGTTATTTTCTACCCAGCTCAGTTGAAAATTTCCTTATGACCATAGTTAAGACCGACCAGTTAATTGCACGTGAACACGGTATAACAACATATACAATACTCACCCATAACCTACAAAGTTTATTTATTACATTTCTAGGCGGTATTATTGGTATAATTACATTTGGTACAATATTTTTAAATGGATTTATCTACGGAGCATTTCTAGGATATCTTGGATCCAGCCATGTAACTAGTTCTACGCTAGGACCACTATCTCCTAAACTGTTCATAATTTACACGGTACCCCATGGAATATTTGAAATTACAGGATTTATTATAGCAGGTGCAGCCGGATTCAGACTCACAAAAATAGTTTATAATTTGTTAAAAAGTGATGATAGTGTGAGTGACCATTATTGGGAATTTAAAGATGCTATGGCCCTTTTTATAATTGCTATTGTTTTAATTGTAATCGCAGCAATTATTGAAGCCAATTACACCCTGCCACTTGGAAATTATATAACACATTTACATTAAAAAAAAAGGTTTAGAATTTATTTATGAAGAAATATGAAGACTTCTAAAGTTAGAATTTTTCAGGTTTTAAACCTTTAATCTCAGATATAAAATCAGTTAAATCATTAATTGCCATCGCTCTTGCTTGTTCTTCATAAATTCCCAGTTGTTGAAGTGTTTTGAATCTATTAATTAGATCATCACAACGATTTACAAATTCAGTTGCAGATAGATCTTTACCCTTTTTAACTAATGTAAGATCATCCAGTAACTCTGTATATTCCCTAACACACTCTTCATATCTCATAAGTTCAGCATCTTTATCAATTACCACTATAAAACATCTCCCTAGAATTTTATATTATTTAGGTTAAGAATTAATTATTTTTACAATTGAAATATTAATGTACATTCTTTATTATTCAGATTTCAATTTGTTGAAATCTTATTTAATGTTTTATGTTATGAAAAATAATCATTTAGTACATCTTTTTCTAATGAATGTTAAGGATCCATTATTCATAGAACTGGCCAATAATCTATAATGACCGCCGAATCCTACAGAACTAGGGGTAACCACTATTTATAATAGCCATCATTTTAATGGGTAGAGCTAAAGAAGAAACAATCATCAACCTTAGAATTTAATTAAAAAAAATGTAATTAATCTCATATCTGATTTTTATCGTCATTAATTTATAATCTAATAATTTAGCTTTTAGTTTTCAATATTAAACAAGTAAGAATTTAAAATATATGTAGAGATTTTAGAATTCCTAATATGTTTTAATTAGATTGATAATAATAGTATGGATAATAATATATATGTATTTAATATAATTGCATTTCTTTTTATCTAAAGGCGAACATATCAATATTATCTGATATAAACATTAGCAGAAAGTTTTATATTTTAAAATAAAAGCATTATAAGCTATATTTTAAGTTGAGGGTAACAGAAAATGAGAATTTTAAATTTTAATATTCGTTTTGGTGGGGAGAAAAGAACCTCAAAAATAGTTGATTACCTGTTAAATAATGATTTTGACATGATTGTACTTACAGAATTTGTTAAAAATGATAACGGTCAAGAGATTATAACTAAATTAGTTGAAAAGGGTTATAAAACCCAACCGTCCAATGAAAACGGTGAATTAGGTTCTTTTATTGCATGTAAAGAGACTTTTATAACTAAAAATATAGAGGACAGATGGGTGGAAGTATACATTCCAAAGATGGATCTTAACGTACTAGGAGTTTACGTGCCTGATCAAGCCGGGACAGAGAAGGATCTTTTCTGGAAGAAAATTTTAGATTATGCAGAGGAGAATGTAGATAAAAAAGTATTGATAACTGGTGATTTTAACAGTTGCACTAAAGAAGATTCTGGCAATCAAACAGAATACAATGCTAAGGATTTATTGAAACTTAGTGAATTAGGATACATTGATCTTTGGAAATACAATTCAACAACAGAGTCTATGGGATATACTTGGTTCCACTATTCAGGAACTGGGTTCAGATTGGATTATGCCTTCGTTTCATCAAAGCTAGCAGTAACTTTAGAAGATGTATCGGTTTACTCAGATTCTCAAATAAGAGAATCAAAAATATCAGATCATTCCCCGCTGGTTGTTATATAAAAAAGGTAATTAAAAATTATTATTTGTTCCTTTTTTTACCAGATTTATGAGGAATTTTATTATCATCTCGATAGGTAACATGATAATATACACTGTTTGAGAGTATTGGGGAATTACATAAGAGAGTCCTATAGCTGTTATTGCCACTAATATAAAGGAAAGGTTAACAATCTTAGTAAATGTTATTTCTTCGTTGGAAATTTTTTCATGGATAAAATTTTTATGATCAGCATAATGCCAGTTTAAATACAGTAGAACTGCAATTCCAAGCATGTTAATGTTGAATATAACATTAGCAATAGTAAATGCCCCATAATCACCTGTTAAAGTCGCTGAAAAAGGAACTAAGACAATAAATAATAACCATATAACATTTATCCACAGTAAAGTACCATTCATTTTATTTATCTGTTTGAAAATTCGATGATGAATTTTCCAGAAAACTGCAAGCAAAATAAAACTCACCACTAACGAAATGAAGTTTGGTATAATGCTAATAAGAGCAGTTTCTACACTTGCATTCGTTATCGGAGGACGTATTACAGGAACAGCTAATCCTAAAACCAGCAAAGTCATGGCTATAGCAAAAATTCCATCTACTAGTGTTTCAAGACGTTTAGTGTCCATATATTGACTAAAACTTTCAGATTCATCCATTTTAATTTAATCCCCATATAATTGTAAACATAACATATAATCAAATTATTATCAACCTAAATATCTGCCCATACCAAGTATTATTATTAATCATTATTCCTTCCATTTCATTTATAAAGTTTTGTTCATTAACAGTGCTAATTTTAAGGGTTATAAAATGATATGTATAGGAAACCAATTCAACCAACAGAAAAAATCGTATTAGCAGAATAAATTTCTTCATAAAATATAGTTTTTAAATTAAATAATCCTTGTTTAATAAAAATTAAATCAAATCTTCCAATATAATAACCCCCCCCTCAGTTTATAACATTAAACATGAAATAATTTGATAAAAAATATTTGTAGTAATGGATGATAATATAAATATAATAAAATACACGAGTAGAATATTTGAGGAATCATATATGGACCAATTTGAACTATATCTCCTGATGGAAAAAATAAAAAAAATACCGTTAGAAGCAGCAGAAATAGAAGAATTAAATCAAACACCAGAAGTACAGTCAACAATGAACCAAATGGGATTGATTTTCAGACCTGTTGAAGATTTTAACGAAACACTAACACGTATAATAGAAAATTTAAAGGAAAACCCCGATATATTAACTTTAGGTAAACTATTTGAAAATTAAGTTATAGAAATAAAGTTTTTGAATGAATATAATGTTTCAACAGTATTTGAAGTTAATTGGAGGCAATATGACCATATACTATGGATCAAAGGAAGTTAAAATAATTCAAGATCTTGAAGGGGAAGATGTAAGAGTTCAATATGATGATATAGTGATGGATGTACCAATTATTGAATTAGAAGCTGATGGAGGAATTAAAGAAGTTCATGATGTTGTTCATGAATTAAAAAGACAAAATAAGATTTGAATAATATTATTTTTATTCAAAATTAGTTAGATGTAAATATTTATCTAGATATCATCATATCAAGACTACGACAAATTTTTATTTAACTCATATAGGTTTAAGATTATATATCTTGAAATTCAAAATTATATAATATATTATTGTAAAATTTTTTAATTAAATAAAAATCAGTACAATAATAGATGGTTAGAACTGTAATAACACCTTTAAATATAACTTAGAAGGTTATAATGAAAAGTCTTTCAAATGAATCAAAAAATTACCTGGAATTTATTAATAAAAATATATTTAATAATCGAGGTCTAAAAAAATGGTTGTTAAAGGATTGTATGTAATTGAAAATTATCCATTTCCAGATTTTAAGGAACTGGAAATCAGGGGATTAACACATGTATTT
Source organism: Methanobacterium sp. (assembly GCA_003164415.1). Lineage (GTDB taxonomy): Archaea > Methanobacteriota > Methanobacteria > Methanobacteriales > Methanobacteriaceae > Methanobacterium_B. The sequence continues at coordinate 34,485 of PLTK01000083.1, forward strand.
TATTCGGACAGTTTTTTACTGAATAATTATAATACATGTAAAAACAATGTCAACGCTTTAATAGATGAAATGAAGGGAACAAAACTTGAATTGCACATTAATATAAATGCTTTTAAAGCCTCGGACCAATCCTCACTAGTTGATCCGGAGAATATGGATCATCGAAACAAGTTACAAACTGCTTTAACCCAATTATTATTGGATATACCAAAAATAGATGGGGTTATATTTGATGATTTCCATTGGCATATGTGGAGTGGCTACGATGTAAATCAACAGGCAGATATACTCTCTGAATTTGCTAAACAGATGGCAACAGCAATTCATGATGTTGATCCATCTAAGAAACTATCTGCAGCAATACTCTGGACGTCTCCAACAATTAATTTAACAGCTGCTGAAGTGGATTATGTGATGCCCAAAATATATCCCTCAAACAGTTCAGAAACAGCACTTTCTACAGCAATCAAGAATGTATTAGATGAAATTGACAATACCAAAATGGTTGTTAATTTAATAACATACGATCCATCTGTAAAGTTGATTCCAAGAAGTTTATCATCTATTTATAATGAAATATCAACCATTATAAAAATTAACGGACCAAATTACAGTTTATATGCATCGCCATGGATCCCATATGGATTAGGATTTCCATCAGAAGACTATTCATTCACTGAGGTTAACGTGAATCTGAGTTTGGTCTCCCAACATAAGACAATATCCGAAAAATCAAGTAGAATAATAACCATAAGCTTTCTAGACCAAGATAATAACCCATTATCAGACGATCTTTTAAGTACTATTGTTGGAAAGTATAAAATAATTGATCAATCAACTGGAAAAGTTATAAAGGATTTTACAACCTTTATTCCAGATAGCTCAATCTTTGAACTAAACCTGTCAAGTGACGATAATAGAATCATAAATCCCGATGTTTCCCAAGAAAATCATATAATTACAGTATCGGCTGTTTATGGTGATGGTAAAATAGAAAATGAAGAATTATCAGTAACCATTATGAATTTAATGGGAATAAATTAGGAGTTTAAATATTTAAAAATGAATTATTAAATAGTTACTATTTTTTTTTATTAATTTATTTTTTTGGTAACCCACAGGATCATATTAGATAAAAGTTGTGGGTTTTCTGGATCCATCTCAGGATGTGGGCCACTTAAAATTACCCTTCCAGATCCATATGCTTCTCCAATTATGGCAGGATAGTTAATATAACCCGTATTGTTATCTGCAAATGTAGCCATTATTACCTGAGAATTGTTAGTTGTCATAGCCGGACCACTATCCATATGTATATTGGTTAAAGAACTGTTCAGTATTTTATTTCCAAATGATGTTGATGATATTTGTAGTTGTCCTTCATAACCTTCACTTATAGTGTTTACATCGGGTGCCAGACCCCATCCTGCCTGTTGTCCTGTTATATAGTTAGATCCAGCATAAGCTCCTGCACATATACCAATATAAGCATTACCATTTGAAACAAATTGTTTTATTGAATTTCCATCAATTTCATCGTTAGATAAATAGTCTGCTGCTTCACCACCAGGCATTATTAATACATTGTATCCCGTTAGAATATTTGAGTTTATTACACTACTGGTATTGTATACAAATTTATTATTTGAACTTATGTTTTGGTTGTTACTATCGTTCAGTGTGTCTTCAATACCTTCTACACTGCTTCCCATTACACCATTACCATTGTATATTAATACTTTTGTAACAGAGCTTACGCTACTATTATTTGATTCTTTGTGGGCTAATAAATTGTCCATACCTGAAACAAATACAACTAATAAAATTATAGCTAAAAAGACTAAGATAGTTTTATTCCTGATCTACATATCCCCCTGAGATATTAGTAAACTTTTATTTATATATACCTCGATTAATATATAATTTCTCTACAAATTTGGTGTTATTGATATTTAAAAGCAAATAAATTAAAAGAAATATTAATTATGTAGATATTATTATGATTGAACTGAGCCAAAAATTAAATTCTTTTTTAGGGATACTAAAATAAAATATTTATAATGTAATATATTTAAAGTCAATTTCATGTTATAATTACTCGAACAATTGGTTGAAAGTATCAGAATTTAGATATATTTAGATCTTCTAACAGATGTTTGAATTTATTTTTTGTAATTTTAGCTGTGAATCCTCCAATAAGCATTAAAATCCAGGTATAATCAAAAATGCAACTAAATTCAGTGACCTGAACCATATAATTTATCTATAAATAATTGATGGACAATTAGTATCATTGATACTCCTATCCCTGCAATTAAAGCTAATCTAGATTTTTTAATATTAGATATGTAAGTAGTTATATGACCTCCAACAGTAGAATACCCGCAAATATATAGGTTAAATCGGTTGCATTATTCGAATTAACCATTGTTACCAAAAAAAAGACCTATAACTGTTCCTAGCCCTAATAAAATACTGTATCTACTTTTCATTGTTATTCCTTCTTGTGATATTTTTAAGTTTAGATTTTCCAACGTATTTATAAATTAGATAGATAATTATTCCTAGAATTCCTATTTCAATGATTATATCCAGTATATGAAAATATCCCTGAATTATTCCCCAGTTTGGTCCTAGTTTAGTTCCGATATATCCCAAAGCAAAACTCCAGGGTAATGAACCAATAAATGTGTATGCCACGAACTTTTTAAGGTCCATATGAGCTATTCCGGCGGGTAACGAAATGAATGTGCGTATGATTGGTAGGAATCTGCTTATTAAAACAGCTTCTCCACCGTATTTAAAAAACCATTTATCTGCGAGTTCAAGTTTACTGTGTGTAATGAGGAGATATTTACCATATTTCTCTAATAATGGTCTTCCTCCCTTTAAACCTATAGAATATGCTATGAGGGATCCTACAAGGTTACCAAATGCACCTACAATTGTTATTCCAATTAATGTCATGTTGGTGTTGCCCTGCCATACTACAAATCCACTAAAGGGCATTATAATTTCGCTTGGAATTGGGATACATGCACTTTCAAGTATCATTCCAATAAAAACTCCCCAGTAACCAAGATTACCAATTAAATTAATAACAAAATTACTAACAGATCCAACTAGGCTAATCATATAGAAATATCCTCCAATACATATTTATCGTCCCTATCCCGTTAATTTACCATAAATTTGTTTGATCAAATTGTTTAATGGGTTAAATCTTTCTTTAAAATAGAAGATTAGTACTGAACTTATTATAGCAACGACAACCGAACCGAAAATGTCGAATGGGAAATGTATCCCGCTGAACACCCTTGCAAACCCCCCAACAAGACCGAGTATTAAAATTATCAAACCGTAAAACCTTGTTTCCTTGAAATATATTAACATCAAGGCAATAGAAACCATTAATGTGGTGTGATCAGATGGGAATGAACTATCTGTTTGATATTGAAACAGCTGAGTTCCCAAATGCAACATTGAAGGTCGAGGATGAAAATAGACCAGACCAATCAGATAATTTATTATAAGTCCAACTATACCTGCGTAAACACTGTAAAGCAAAATCGCATGTGTACTGTCGCCTTTCCTAATCCAAAGATACACCAAGAACAGAATTACCACTACAGGCATATATTCTGCTGCTAATACAGCTATTGAGTCAAAAATTGGATTTATACCAGCATATTGATTTATTAATTGGAATAGGGCGATGTTTATTTGTTCTATCATAAAATTCAACTTCGATAAGTTTTACAAGATTAATCCTTTATATATAACTCTATAAATTATCTAAAATGTTGGAATACAAATTATAAACCATATAAATTTCAGAAATTTAGAATAGCGTTATATATACACTTCGTGGATTATAATATGACAATTTATATTTAAGTATTTATGCCGGAGTTACACCCCAATCTAACCCGACTCGAACTGCCGTGAATATATTTTTATAATGAAAATGTAAAAATTAAACTGTAATTCGTATCAATTGGGGTGAAATGAACTATATATAGAATGATAATCTGTGGAAAATAATTCATTATTTTATAATTTTGAATAAAAAAAATTATATGGGAAGATACTTAATCCCACGTTATTTTAAAAAGGATTATCAATGCAACTAATTGAGCTAAAGTAACTAAAAGTAGGATTGAATAAATTTCAGCTCCACCTATTTCATGAATTTCAATACCTAAAAGTAAAAATACTGCTAAAGCTATTATTGCGAGTATATTCTGGATTAATAGAATCAATGCAAAATATAGGAGTCCTATAGTAAATTTGGATTTTAATTGTTTGTAACTGTTCCAGTAGAAATATAATAATCCTGATAATATACCTACGTTTGCAATTCCAATTATGATGGATGCAGAAATTATTATCCTGTTTAAAAATGCTAATTCTAACGTCATTTTTACCTCTATATCTTAATATATACTTCAAAAATATCTATTTTTCTATAAAATTATCCCATATTTCTTGGAAAATACCATAATTATTCTCAACTTCATCTGTGAGAAAATATAATTTACTATAAGAATCTCCGGTAGGTTTTATCACATTATTTTCTTCTAAAATTTTAATATGATGCCTAATAGTTTTATAATCTAGATCCAACTCTTTTGAAAGTTGATGGGCGTTGTATGGTCTCTCATTGAGCTTCTTAATAATTCTGGCACGATTAATTCCCCCTCGTTTACCAGTTATCAGCCACCAGAGCAGTTTCTCCAAATGTTTCATATACTCATCCTAGATTTATAAAAAGGTTACTTTGTAAACTAATTTATGGTCCATAACACATTAAAAGATACCTTTAACTATCAAATACAAAACCAGATATAATATGTGTAGAACATTGATTTATTATTCGGGTATATGATCCGAAAAATTTTTACTAAAATTCAAAAGTCTAATTCTTCTATAAATTAAATTCTCCGAATTAATATTGTTTATTATCAATTATGATTCTCATTAATCCATTAATCCATGATTATAGGACGGTATATGAGGATTTAAATTAGAAAATTTTGTATTAAAAAAAAAAAGATTTTAAATCAATAAATTAATTATCGAAATAGCTATTTTAACTGGTTAATACGGGTAGAAATAATGATTTTAGCTTTCCTTAAATTTTTTCTGTTTGTAAATGGCCATCTGTATGGCTGCATGAAGTCCAACACTATCAAAGGGTTTGGTTATGTAACCCGCCGGTTGTGTTAATGATGCTCTTTTTAATATTTCATCATCATAATAGGCTGTTAAATATATGAATGGGACGGAGTAAAGTTCACTTATCTGTTGTGCTGTTTCAATTCCATCCACCTCACCTGTAAGTATTATATCCATTAAAATTAGATCGGGTTTTATTTCACCTGTTTTTTTCAGAGCGTCATTACCATTGCCTGAAATACCAATCACTTCGTAACCCAAATCTTCTAATCGTTGCTTAATATCATCAGCAACTATGCGTTCATTTTCAACAATTAAAATCTTCGGACTTAACAATCGTATCACATCTTAAAATGTAGTTGGACAAAAATTTTCTAAATATTAATTATGTAAATTATTAGATATCAATTTATAGATCAAATGTCTCGCAAATTAGATATAAATTAACATTTTATAATGAAACAATTAATTTACCGGGAGAATAAATACAATAAATCAGAATCAAACCAAATTTTAAAAAATTATGAAGTAATATGTTTCTGTACAACATTTAAAATGGTTTAATATATATAAAAATTGTATTAAAATACGATTCAAATCTCTTTAAATAATAAAATATAAGATAGTTACATTACAAAAAATAAGTATTAAATTTTAGATCACATTAAAAATTCAAATTAAAATATGTTATTTTTATATCTAAACAGTCAATAGGGGCCAATCATACTATGGTCTTTAAATAAACAGCATTAAACCCTATAAAATAGAAATATTGACCATAATATTTAACAATTTTATGGATAGGTAAATATTTTTAAGGGTTTTTGGATAACACATTTAAAATAAAAAAAATAGGGGGATTTTTATTTGCTATCGGATAAGAAAAATTTGGATAACTTAAGTAAGTCAGAAAGGGAACATACAACAACGTATGGTAGTCGTTATTTTACCAAAACAGTTCCCAAATATGTAATGCCCGTTAATGGTATGCCTGCAAGGGCAGCTTACCAGATTATACACGATGAACTGAATTTAGATGGTAATCCTGCACTTAATTTAGCAAGTTTTGTTACAACATGGATGGAACCCGAAGCTGATAAGCTTATTATGGAAAGTATTGGAAAAAATTATGTTGACAACGATGAATATCCCCAAACCCAGATAATACAAAACAGGGTAGTTAACATGCTAGCAAGACTTTTTAATGCTCCAAAAAAATGTAACTCAATTGGAAGCGGCACTATAGGCTCTTCAGAATCTATTATGCTCGGACTTCTAGCACATAAATGGACATGGAAGAAACGGAGAGAAGCTGAAGGTAAATCAACAGATAAACCCAATATTGTGATGGGGGCAGATGTTCATACAGTATGGGAGAAATTTGCAAGGTACTTCGATGTAGAACTCAAACTCATACCACTAAAAAAGAACATGTGTAAAACAACTGAAACTGAAATTACCAAGGTTATGTCATCATTCAGTTGTATAAGCGGTTTGGAAGAGGATATATATACAATAACAGCCGATGAAATCAAAGCCCTGGTAGATGAAAATACCATTGCAGTAGGTGCAGTGGCAGGAACAACATTCACAGGTCAAATGGATCCAATAGAAGAGATTAACACAGCCTTACTAGAAATTAAGGAAGCTGAAGGTTGGGATATACCCATACATGTAGATGCTGCAAGCGGAGGTTTTGTTCTACCATTTCTTTATCCAGGGATAAAATGGGATTTCAGACTGGAACAGGTAAGATCCATAAATGTATCAGGCCATAAATATGGATTAGTATATCCNNAACTATCTTGGAGGGATAATGCCCAATTACTCTCTAAACTTCTCAAAGGGCAGCGGTACCATCATAGCACAGTACTATAATTTAATAAGACTGGGAATGGATGGATATAAAAATATTATGGAAAACATGCAGGAAAATGCGAGTTACCTTGCAGCAAAATTGAATGGATCAACCAAATTTGAAGTCATAAATAAAAGTATTACATTTCCAATGGTAACAGTGCAACTTCAAAACTGCGATTTTACAGTGTTCCATCTATCAGAAAAATTAAGACAGAAGGGATGGATAGTTCCAGCTTACACACTCCCAGCAAATGCTGAAGATATTGCTGTTTTAAGAATGGTTGTTAAGGAAAGTTTCAGTAAAGACATGGTTGAAATGCTCTACTCTGACGTGATGGAAGCAGTTGAAAAACTTGAACAGACAGAAGAAGAGAGACTTGAAAAAATCAATACAAATAAGAATCCTAGTCTCCTGTACTAGGATTATAAATTTTTATTTCGCATTAATTCTTCCTTTTCCCCATGTTTTTTTATATAAATCTTGTTTCGATGATTTTGGAAATACTTCCCATAAACTTCTTTATTTTTTAAACTGTTGTGAATTTGGTTGAAAAAACTTTTAATCCATTATTTGCCAGATCAGTGATACTGTTTGTATGTAATGTAATTGTATATTTTGTTCCATGTGACAATAGGGATTTGGGTGTTATATACAACGTTGTTCCTATTATTTTAGCTGTAAATGGTTTTGATATCCCACTAGTATTTTTAAAGTCTGTAACTGCATTTACAGGTATATTTATGATATAATTTCCAGTTAAATAGTTAGAATTTGGGGTTAGAGTTAAAATATTTCCATTGATATCTGGAATTATAATAAAAGATCCAGATGGTCCTGTAATAGATATATCACTATATATGCTGCCAGATTTAATATGCTCAGTGAAAAAAAAATTAGTGTTTTTTTTTATCATTTCAATAGATTATGGCTGAGTAAGTCATGTTAAAGAAGAAAAATAGTTAATAGTATGCACGTTAAGAATATATTTATAATTTAATAGAAATTTTAAACAGTGAAATAAAAAAAGTTATTTATATTTTTGGTGGTTAATCATGGATATTTTTCAAGCGATAATATTAGGTATAGTTCAAGGTTTAGCTGAGTTTTTACCTATTGCAAGTGCTGGTCAGGTCATAATTGTTACACATATATTAAATGTGACATTTCCAAATCAGTCAGGAGCAATTGCATTTAATACTTTACTACACCTTGGTACATTAACGGCGGTTGTGGGTTTCTTCTGGAGGGACCTTATAAAGATAATAAAGGCCTTTGTAAATAGTTTGTTGAATTTGGTTCAGGGAACATTTATGGACGGTTTGAAGGAAGATGTTCATAAAAGATTAGCCTGGCTTCTAATTGTAGGTACAATACCCGTTGCTATAGTTGGTATATTATTTACAAAAGAATTTGAAGCACTTTTTAACAATGTAGTTGCAGTTGGAATATTCCTTATTATAAATGGTTTCATATTAGTGTTATCTGAACATTTTGCAACACGTGGCGATAAAAAGGTTATGGGATTAACCTTTAAGAATTCACTGATTATAGGTGCATTCGAATCATTAGCATTACTTCCAGGTATATCAAGATCTGGTTCGTCAATATCTGCAGGCTTGCTTATTGGATTAGAAAGACAATGTGCTGCAAGATATGCATTTTTACTTGCAATACCTGCTATTGCCGGTGCTGTACTTGTTGAATATAAAAATATTGGAGCATTAACAGAAACTAACACAGCTTCAATCATAGCAGCATATCTGGCAGTTGTAGTATTCGGTTACCTATCCATAGGACTTTTAATCAGGTTAATAAAAAGTACCAGTTTAAGAGTATTTGCATACTACTGTTGGATAGTAGGAGCCTTAACATTAATTTTAAGCTATTCATATGGGTTAATCCATTTTTAAATAGTTGAATAATCCATCCTTTTTTTATATTTTTTTTTATATATCCCACATAAATAGGATAAAAAAAACAAAAAACAATAATTTCATACTTCCAAATAAGACATCCATATTTAATGTTAAATTTAAGATCATCTTATATTAAGAGTGTACCATCCTGCTCTATCAACGTATTGATTGTTGCGCATACTATCAACACTAACCATATACTTTGAGCCGTAGAGTAGATTTGATGGTATTCCAATAACTATTCCAGACCCCTCAATCTTAACTAGTATCGGATTATTTGAATATACACTGTTAGAGGCCATATCTAAATATTCAGCATGCCCATGTTGTACCCTAATATCGACCCTGTTAACTCCATAAGCTCCAAAACATCTTACACGGAAATCATAAACTCCGGTCTTGGAAATACCACCCACCGTCTTCAATGACATCCATGTAGTTGTGTTATCTATTTCAAATCCAACATCTGTAATATCAAATAGGTTAAGATTGCTGAATATTGAGTAATATACCTCAAGAGGGGGTTTTATCAAGGTATCACCCCTAGGATCTTGGAAGATGGTGGTTGGAAATCCTGAACTTTTAATCATATCAACAGAATCATTGTTCTTTACTACAGTTATTTGTTTATTCGCTTCAAACAGGTCATCTTTCCTTACAAATGTTAAAAGATAAGTAGGATCATTATTTAACTGGCTGTGGTAGCTATTAATAGCTTGATACTCAAGTTGTTCATCTGAAGCACTGATAGGGAACACGAACCAACTATCGTATCCTGTCATGAAGTATGGTGGTAAAATATAGGCTTCTGGGAAATAACCACGAGGAAATGGCCACACAGAAGAAACATGGACTAAATATGTGTACATTCGACCATTATAGTTTAATTTGTTGGTTGCATATTCAACAAATGAACTTGTACCCCAATGGTCCGGATTTGAGTCCTCAGGATTGGGATAAATGATTACGGTGGGTTTGAAATTGGTGATAACCGTTTCAAAATTCTGTTCGAGTGAAACCCCGTTGTACGGTGCATCCTGTTGATATGCAAAATTTGGGGTGTGGCCGCCATTTATATTTATGGGTTTGTCCCAATTTTCATTGAAAAGAGAATCAACACCCTGAGTATACTCAAAAAATGTGATGTCACTTGATGGAAGGCCCAATTGATTGGTTGCATTGATACTCTCGTGATATCGTCTCACACCTAGAGAACTGCTACCTCCGTTGGTAACAACAACCACATACACAGGGATATTATGTTCTAAACAATATCTTATAACTCCCCCACCACCAATGGTCTCATCATCGGGATGTGGTGCAACTATAAGCACCCTATCTGAGGAAGTTAAATCGATACCATGATCATATCTAATATCATTATTAGAAGTGTAAGCATAGGCACTTGTTCCAAATATTAGCACTAGAACTGCAGCTATGAGTATTATCTTCATTTTCATTGTTTGATCCGAAATATTTTGTGACAATTATTAAATTCACTTTAAATGTTAAAATTTGATAAATCCAAGATAAAACATCTGAAATCCTATGTTATTTTGGTGTGATCTATACCATTAAATTTGTATATCCTAAATTTTGTTCATTTAAATATAAATTATTTATAATTTAAAAAATTAACTACAGACTTAAAAAAAATATATTGAAATAAGTTTTTAGATTCTAATTTTAGAAATAATAATGAGTTCTCATCATTTTTAATCGCCTGTATTTTGTTTACTCAAATCTTGGTAATATCTATCAACGTTAGATGTTGCATTAACATAATTATAATCCAATTGTCCAGTATTGTAGAGTGTTTGTAATTCTGATGAATGTGATAATTCAAACTGCCAATAGGGGCTGTGTAAATATGGGAAAATCAATCCATATATCATATATGTATAAGCCGGTATTAATCCATATGTGTTTGCCATTATCTGGAAGTAAAGTGGGAACCCACATCCTGGATCAATGAATGGACTGTCTGTTCTAACTGTTCCATGCCACACCATAGGTATAGGGCCTTTTTGTCCGTGTTCCTGAGCAAGAGTTTCAACATGGTTCATCATTGAAGTGTAATTATTGTAAACCACTCCATCAGACATGTATTTATATCTACCATCGGGTACACCGAATAAAGCAACTTTAAGAGAATCAAAGAAGTTTATTTGACTAAGACTTTTTGAACCTCCGCCTTGAGTGTCAATATATGCCACTTCAATAATATAAGTTCCATTCTGACCTGTAGAACTGGTTGTATTAAGATCCTGTTCGTAACTACGATAGTTGGAACTTCCAGCAAAGTGTACAACCAATGCACATTGGGAACCCCTTTCTTGAGCATATTGTGCTAATAGCACAGAGTGTGGATGACCAGGATACATATCGGGATTTTCAACTTTAACAAATGAAAGTCTACCTAATGGTTGTATTGGTCCATTGGAAACTGTGATATAGGAGTAGCCTATTATCAGGGCCAGAATTGCAATTGCAACCAATCCATAAAGTCTTGTTCTGTTCATTCTTTCTCCACATAAAAAAACTTGATTTAATGGGGTGTGTTTAGTATTTAACATACTTTAATATTTACATTATCTGGTAGTAATTGAATTAATACTTTCTTAAAGTATTAATATTCTATAATATGTTCATTAGGTTGGGAATATGGATAAATGTTCCATGAAATGGTGATATTATCATTTAATGTTTAAATACAGATTATTCACTAAATAATAAAATAAAATTTATTTCTTATCAAGTAAAATTGAATAGTTTATTATATAAGGTTTACCATTAAAAACAGTGTAAAATCCATCAATTATTAGGATTAATAATTAAATAAAATTTAACAACAGATTTCATAATATTGGTAAATTACAACAGTTAAAATAGAGTGATTCTATTAAATATGTTTGGATTTATAGAATATCTAATTAATATGTAAATTTTGATATAAATTAAAATAAAAAGTTATTTGAATAAAAAATGTGTCTAGTTGAACATATTTCCACTTTTTTTAATTTTTTAAATGAGCTTAAGCATTTAAATTTATAAAAATAAGGAACCAAAATTCTATTGTTAAAAAGAGGTTTTTTTATTCTGTTTTTTCTATAATAGATAGTTAAAATTCGAAATTTTAAGTATAAATATATTTTGTGAATTTACAAAAAAAAGTTAAAAAAAAGAATAAATATTAAGCTAGTCTATTTCTTTGACTGCCAGCTCAATATCTGATGCATTTACGGTTTTTCTTCCAGCGTGTTTAGCAAGTTTTACAGCTTGTCTAGATACAGTTTCTGCCCATTCTTCAAGAACTTTATCTAGAGCTACTTCTGCATCTTCACTAACTCTCTGTCCACCAGCATTTTTTATTATTCTTCCTATTGGAGCTATTGGTATTTCACCCATATTAATCACCATATCATATATTAATACTACATTTTATATAAATTTACCTAATCATAGGTGTCTTTTTAGGATATTGACTAATTTTTGATCCTTGAAATACTATTAAAGCCAAAATTATTTGAGGGGCATATTTAATACTATTGATAAAATTTAAATTCGATTATAAGAAAAATTTATTAAATTTCATTTAAAAATACCATCAAATATTTTAAAAAATTAAAAACTGGACAATTTAAAATTATGATATCTAATATTGAAAATAATTAAATCACTAAAATCAGTTTATAGATATTAATTATAAAATTAGAAATATTATAATCTCAAAATAGATTTAAACCTTTTAAATTTTTATATTTATTATTAAAATGATAAAATTGTGGCTATTTAATTGTTAGGCATGTTATTTTTATCATTTAATCTGTTTGTTTTCAGGTTATTTATTATTCTTTAATAATTCTTTAAATTCTTTTAATTTCGGATTTCATCTCGTTTATTGTTATTTCAATTTTGATTATCTTATTTTTCAGTATTTCTTCTTCTGTTTCAATACCCCTCATAAACCCGGAAGAGAAAGTTGCTGTTAAAAGACTGAAAAATACCACACCTAACAATCATTAAGATAATACATAATATTCTACCCCCGAATGTTACTGGTAGATCGTTACAATATCCAACAGTTGTGATGGTGTTTAAAGTAGAAATAAATTTGAATTTAGGATTTAGAATAAGTTATTAAGAAAAATAAACTACCGATGGAATAGACTACTGTATTTAAGCTTCATAAATGATTAAATTTGGATTTATTAGTATTAATTTAGCTCATTTTTTATTTTTGTTTTTTCATCGCACTCTGGACATTCTAGCTCTTCATTTGGATCGTAGAACATTCCACAATACAAACATTTAAACTCAATTTTAGTTTCACACATTATATTGTCCTCCAATATTGATACTAATACTTTGTTTAAATATATAATATAATTTATTTGCTAACATAGCTTATAGTTTTCTATTTCCCCCATATTTTGTTTATATTTATATAATGATTGAAAATGGTTTATTAATAAAAAATTTGTTAACATATTATTCTCAAAAATTAGATTACCCTTCAAATCAACATAATATTTCCATTTGAACTATATAACGACTTTTATTTCAGATTTTTACTATAAATAAAAACTTTATGAAATATTTAAATGCTTTGTTTTGTGTATTTTTGTTAATAATCAGTTTAATTTTATATATTTCACATAAAAATGTATAATAATTAAATTTCTAATTAATATTTCATTGTATCTGTTTACTTAAATTGTTAGTTGTATATAGTAAACATATACATTTATATAGTATTGTGATCAATGTTAGCTTAGACAGTGAATCGATGCAATAAATATTTGATGGGGGGGGTTTGTGTTATGACGGGAAATAAAATTCTTGTTGTTGAAGATGATTTCATAACAGCTATGGAAATTAAACGTTTATTAGAATCACACGGATATTATTGTTACTCTGCCAGTTCAAGTGATGATGCTTTTGAAAAAGCAGTTGAAACAAAACCAGATCTGATTTTAATGGATGTGAAGATAAGGGGGAAGGAAGATGGTATAAAAACCACCAAGAAGATTAAAGAATTGATAGATGTACCTGTAATATATCTTACAGCCTACACCGACCAAGATTTAATTGAATCCATTAAACTAACAAGACCCTCTGCATGTATCCTAAAACCATTCGAAACTAAAGAATTAATAAGCAACATAGAAATTGCATTATACACGCATAGTACCGATTTAAATCGAGACAAAAGAATATTAAATAATAGTATAATCTTTTATGCTATGATTGGAAACCTTTTAGCCACCACACTGGATTTAAACGAAAAAAATAGGTTTTTAACTGAATTCACTAGAAATTTTGAAAAAAATTTAAAAACCTCATTCATGAAAGAAGCTGGAAAATTAAACCTCATAACTGGGAATAGAGATCTATCTACATATATCAGTTGTTTGTCCAATCTGCTATCAAATTTAGGATTTATCAATAATAGTATGTCCAATGATTCTAAAGGGTATATGATTATAAATGATTGTCCTTGGAAAACCGATAAATATACTAAAGAAATATTTTGCAGTGTTTGCAAGGTAATTACCAAATTAACATTTTCATGGATGGACCTTGAAGGACATATAAAGCTTGAAAATAGTTTCTTAACCAATGACTGTTTCTGTGGGTTTAGGTTTGAATTAAATTCACCGAATGAATATCATTAGAGGTATTATAAAAAATACCCCCGTAATCTTGATTAAATCAAAATTTTTGATATGATAACAGATTTTATTTTTAAATTTTTAATCTGCAGATCTGTAAACAGTTAAAACATTTTGGAGGGGATTTGAATGGATGATATGATGATAAAATATTTTGATGGAATGGAATTTGGGAAATTACAACAATTTGGAGTAATGGGAATAATTCCTGTTTTTAACAAAAATCCAGAAAATCAAGGATATTTAACTTTAAAAGAAGCTATGAAACAGAATTTGCTTAAAATCACAGAATTAAATGAGTCAGGAGCAGTTCCAGAACTTAAAGTAATGAATAATGCTGAAATTCCTGTTTTAATTTTAGATGGTGAAGAATTGATGGGTGCAAAACAGAACAGAATAGTTAATACGAGTATTTTGCTCAGGGAGAAATTTGAAACCATTATTCCAGTAAGCTGTGTAGAGCAGGGAAGATGGTCTTATACTTCAAAAAATTTCCAAGATTCCGATAGAATTGCATCTTCCTATCTAAGAAATGTAAAATCAACATCTGTTAAAAATTCAGTTGAGAGTTCAGGTGAATATTTATCTGATCAAAGATCAGTCTGGAATGAAGTACATAAATTACAAGATAAAATGGAAGTTAACTCACCCACAAGTGCCATGGGCGATGTTTATGATGCTAAAAAAATCGATCTACAAGAGTTTGTTAAAGCCTTTGAACTAATGGAAGGTCAAAAGGGTGTATTAGTATTTGTAGATAATGAAATAATTGGTTTGGATGTGGTTTCAAATGAAAGTGCATATAAAGACCTGCATGAGAAACTAATTAAAAGTTATGCACTGGATTCTATGGTCCAGAATAACGAAATAAAAACTAATATAAACATAGATATGGCTAATGAATTTATTCAAGAGATTTTAAAAAGCGATGAAAGTAAAAATGAATCTGTTGGATACGGCTTTGACTACAGATTTGCAAGTCAATTATATACTGGTTCATCACTTGTTTACAATAATGAAGTGATCCATGTATCGTTCTTTAAAAGTATTGAAGGTGATGACATGGAAGAGATGAACAGACATAGTAAAAGGGCAAATTTAAGACAGTATTAACCCTTCAATTTTTTTTAGATATTATGAAAATGTTCTGATCAACAAAATTTAGATAATTAATTCATTTTCATTAATGCAAATATTCTTAATAAATGAATTGATATATCTATTCCTTCTTTTTTTTAAAATTCATTTAAACCTTTTTTTTTTTAACTGGAAAAATAGATGATTATTCCTTTAAAATTAGTAAATATGTTTAAAATTATTATTTTATAATTATTGAATTCAGTATTTAAAAAAAAAATTGGATAGAGATTTAATAATCTCTATTTAATCGTAGTTTGTTGTTCCGACCTTAGTTAAATTTTGATAGTACTGATCAACNNTCATATGTCCAGTAAGGACTGTTTAAGTATGGGAATATCAGACCATAGACCATCAATACATATGCTGGAATTATTCCATAGGTTTTTGTCATTATCTGGAAGTAAAGTGGGAATCCACATCCCGGATCTATAAGTGGACTGTCAGATCTAACAGTTCCATGCC
>PLTK01000014.1 GCA_003164415.1 Methanobacterium sp.
TTGCATGTACATTCACAGCACTATGCTACGCTGAATTTGCATCCATGATACCAATCGCCGGCAGTGTTTATACCTATACCTACGTTACCTTGGGCGAGATATGGGCTTGGATGATTGGATGGGTTTTAATATTTGAATATCTAATATCAGCATCTGCTGTGGCAGTTGGATGGTCATCGTATACCGTAGGACTACTTGGTTCGGTAGGTGTAAACTTGCCTACATATTTAACAGGTTCTATGGCTGTTGGAGGGTTTATAAATCTACCTGCCGTTATTATAATAGGATTATTGACCGGCGTGTTAATCCTCGGAGCTAAGGAGAGTACACGTATAAATGCCGCCATTGTAATTGCAAATATTGCAGTTATAGTTATTTTTATAGTTGTGGGTTTGAAATATATTAATCCTGCTAACTACACACCGTTTACACCATTCGGTTTAGCCGGTGTGTTCCAGGGTGCTGCAATGGTATTTTTTGCTTATATAGGTTTTGATGCTGTTTCTACTGCGGCTGAAGAAACTAAGGACCCACAGAAGAATCTACCAAAGGGAATTATTGGGTCCCTAATTATAAGTTCAATACTTTACATAGTTGTGGCAGCTGTTTTAACAGGTATGGTACCCTATTATCTTTTAAACAATGGTGCCCCAGTAGCATTCGCTTTACAATATGTTGGTTCTACTTGGATTGCTTCAGTAGTGTCTATTGGAGCGTTATGTGGAATAACTTCCGTACTTTTAACCAGCCTTTTTGGACAAACCCGTATCTTCTTTGCAATGAGCCGTGATGGACTGCTTCCAGGAATATTTTCAAGGGTTCATTCAACTTACAAATCTCCTGTAACTAGTATAATTCTTGTTGGGACTGTTGCAGCATTTATAGCCGCCTTTATTCCCTTAGCACTTATAATAGAACTAGTGAACATTGGAACATTATCTGCCTTCATTTTCCTTGCAATTTCGGTTATTGTACTTAGAAGGACACAACCCGATATTAAACGCGGATTTAAATGTCCGTTGGTACCTATTGTTCCAATTCTCTCCATAATTTCGTGTTTATTTTTAATAAATCAACTATCATCTACAACTCTTCAGAGATTTGCTGTCAGCCTAATAATTGGGGTATCAGTATACTTTTTATATGGAATGCGTAGGAGTAAACTTAATAATAGTGATGATGTTGATCTAAATGGGGTCAATTTGATTGCCACAGATACACTAGTTGAAACTGAATTGGAATAGTTCCGTTTAAATATATAAATATGGATTAGATGAAAAATA
The DNA here is from genome assembly GCA_003164415.1 of Methanobacterium sp. Lineage (GTDB taxonomy): Archaea > Methanobacteriota > Methanobacteria > Methanobacteriales > Methanobacteriaceae > Methanobacterium_B. Next base: position 1,284 of record PLTK01000014.1, read on the forward strand.
AAAAAAATATTTAGGATTAAAGAATTTATAATGGGTTTTAAGCGAACTAGGGAAGTTGTAGAATTCCCAGAACATGTTTGATTAATAAATATCTAAAAATCAGGTTTATCAAGTTCAAGGCATATTTCATCGCCTTTAGGATATATAGAAGCTTCTCCCCTATATTTATCTATAAATTCAAGTGCAATTTTACTGAGTATTTCAGAAACATCTTCATCGTCTGATGATTTCTGTCCACGTGGAGCCGATATGTACATCTTACTTGATCCTATATCGATTGATGTGTCAATTTCATCAAGGTAAGATCCTAACAATGCTTTCTTAAAAATATCCTCGTTTTCACCGATGAAAGTTGTGACATCCCTGTATACATCTTCGTAGTCTAACATTTCATCTTGTTCAGATTTTTTCCTATAGATTGCCATCTCAATATTGGCTTTCAATTCTTTTTCCTTGTAAGGTTTTAGTATGTATCCATAGGGTTCTGTGGTTGCTGCTCGTTTAAGAATTTCATCATCTGCATAGGCTGTTAGATATATGACCGGAATTGATTCTGTTTTATTTAATTCAGCAGCAGTTTCTATTCCATCAATATCTCCCTTAATCACTATATCCATCAATATAAGATCAGGTTTATTAGCACTGACTTTATTAAATGTTTCAATTCCAGATGCAGCTATATCTGTAACACTGTATCCTAAATTTTCTAATTTCTTTTTAAGTCCCAGTGCAAGGATACTCTCGTCCTCAACTATTAGGATCTTGATTTTTTCCATTTTAACACCAGCATGATCTATTATAATTCACGTTTTGGAGTCACAAGTTCCAGGCAAACTTTATCTCCCTTAGGATACATGGTAACAGTTGCCCCATATACCTTTATAAAGAGCTCAACAACCTTTGCAAGTACAGGAAATGATTCTTTAGTGTTTCTGGTGCAAAGGTATGTTTTTTTAATTCCGACATCCAGTGTAAAATCTTCCAATTCTTCAATTGTTCTGGAGCCTATGATCGTTTCTCTTATGTGTTTTTCCTTTTCTTCTAAGAATTTATCCACTTCTTGTGATATTCCTTCAAGATCAATGTCATTATTATTTTGATTGTTAGAGTAATCTTTTACCATCTTATCACCTTTCATCATCAAATAATTGATCTTCGTCCAGTAATTTGATTCTCTCACGTTGGCACCAATCAAATATAGCTTCAGTGGCCCCTCTGGATATTTTACCCTGTTTTTCCCCATATTTAAGTCTTACAAGTCTTCTAAAAGCAATTTCAAGTTCGTCAGATATACAGATTGTAACGCAGCCCATAAAATACCTCTTTTTAATTCGTTTTATTTAAATATAAATAGATTATGGAATTAGTTGCTTATAATGTTAATGTAAAAATGTTAAATTGAAATGGAAAAATTATA
>PLTK01000040.1 GCA_003164415.1 Methanobacterium sp.
CAAAATTTTGAAATAATATTAACTTTTAATATCTATTTCATTAGTAATTTTTAGTCTATATCTTTATCTCATCCCAGTTCATGTAATCAATCCGTTGACACCATTTAATATCTTAATATTTTATAATTCATTACAAACTTTCTTCAATTATTTTAATTTCTTCTGGTGTCAAACCGTTAAAGGTCATACCATTGATAGATCATTCCATCTTTACAATTCATTTCCTAAAAAAAATAAATAAGTTATTTAAAAAGTGTGACTAACTGATACTACTCCTGCATCTGCAGAAGTACTTTGAGTTGCTACTACATTCCCATTTTGATCTATTATTTGAACTGTTAAAGTACTTGTATTAGGTGTAATGGTTCCATTATCACTTATAGCATCATTTGAATTATCCTTTTGGAAGTCCACTGCTACAATTCCAGGATCTTGAGATAATGGAAATGTTTGTATTCCTGAACCATCCACTGATTTACTTCCACTATTCTCATCAATAGAACCACTCCATTTTCCGGTTCCTATAACTTTGATCATTGCAGTGCCAGTAGATGAACCAGATTGGCTAGATTGGGAATTTGACCGCCCATTAGAAGACGATGAACTAGTATTATTATCACTACTACTAACACATCCCGAAGCAAAAACAACTAAAATTAAAATACCCATTATTCCTTAAATACCGATATTAAATTTCTTCAAATCTAAATCCTCCCAAAATTTAATATTAGGATTCTAACTTATTAACTTTTATACTTAATTTTCATACAATATTTATAGGAAATTAGCTTTATAATGAACATTAGGTTTTTAAAGCCTGTAATGTGTTAGAGGGGGTTAAATTAAAATCCTTAGAATATTTACGAGTAAAGTTTCATTAAAAAGATCATTTCTCATTAATATTATGTATTACTGTTCTGATTTAATTAAATGTTTTTAAAAAAATGCTATTTAAAATTTTTTATATATCAAATACCTAAAATTAATTTCTTTTTCTTATCAAACTCTTTATCGGTTATAACTCCTTTATCCCTTAGATCAGCAAGTTTTTCTAATTCTTTTACAGTATCATCGTCAAAACTGGATCCAACATCTTTGACAGGCTGTTCCGGTTCTTCTTGATCCTTATTTCCTTGCTCATTCATAGCTCCCCCTCTTCTACCTCTTCTTCTATCTCTTCTTAAAAGTCCCGGCATTATAAATCCTCCTCTAATATTTATCTGTTTTTCCAATAATTTCTTTAAATCATGAAATTGATCCATTTAAATTACTTCTTACTTTATTTTTCATACTAAATATTTTTATGGAAATTAACAATGTTACGTGGAGCGGGTACGGTGTTGGTTAGGTTGTGAAAATGTTTTTTTATAATATTCTTCAAATTCAGTCCTATAATCAAATAATCTTGACCGATCCTCTTTTTTATCAAAAAATATTGTCATTCCAATGATTACTCTATCATCTTCCTTTTCATAATAAACTTGTACATGAACATCATCCGTTGCCAATTTGAAGTGTTCTTCTAAGTTATTTTGAACTAAAATACAAGAGTCTGCATGAAGTTCATCATCATAAAACATTAATGTTTCAATTAAGTCTTTATCAGTATCGCCTATTGGTTTAGCTTTAATTCCAGGTTGTTCAGCTATTAATCCTTTATAATATAACATTTTATTTTCCCCAAATAATGTTATATGTATTTACTACTTATTTACTTTTCAGATATAATTATTACAAACATATAATCCATTTATGGGCCTAAATGAGGACTAGTTTTATAAAATATTTAAATAAATATTTGAAAGAAATTAGTTAATCCTCAATTTTTATCCAGGTTTTACATTTTGGACAATAACATTCAGTTATCATAACAAGTTTAGAATTAATACGTTTATGCTGGCGATAAGTATTCATAGGACCATTATAACTACATTTAGGACATTCTTTTTGTTTAGTCAAGTTTATTCACTAATTAATTAGACCTTCAAATGTATTATTTAAATGTTTCTCTAAAAATTATTAAAACAGAATAAATGCAATAATTTAATTTCGTTAAATCAAGATTTACAAGTGGAGACATTCACATTTTGGTATATAAATTAAAATGTTTTAATGAAAATTAGCAGTTAATCCTAACATGCTTCACTTATATTATTAAAATTAGAATAATTGAATTGTTGCATGTGATAATTATTTTATTCTTTTAGAAGTTTTAGAAATATACACACTCGATGTACAAAATTTGATCAAATTATGTGGTAAAAATACCTAGTTTTCTTTTGAGGTTTATGATAAATGGCCACTGCCAACCATAACTTAGGAGTAAACCCCCAAGAATTGGCCCTAAAAGACCAGAAAATCCCCAAACTGATCCTATTAATCCTAATGCTCCACCTCTTTTCTCGGGTGGGAATGTGTCCCCAATGAAAGCGCTGGCCACAGGGAAAATACCACCAGCACCAAAACCCTGTATTGCACGACCAATTAACAAAGTATCAAATGAAGTCGAACTCACTGTTATGGCCGATCCAATTGCGAAAAGTAGAACATCTAATATATAAAGGGTCTTCCTACCGTACTTATCTGATAATTTGGCCATTAATGGAGTACCTATCATGAAAAATAAGATGTAAATTGTAAATATCCATGATACTAACCTTTCATTGATTCCAAATGCCATTTTAATAGCTAGAAGTACAGGCATACAATCCCAATATCGAGGGCACCCATGAACACTCCTACAAACAGCACAGCCAAAATTTTATTCCTATCAGAGTTATCCATAGATTATAATGGTATCTTAATTTAAATAAGTTTAAGATATGAACTAATGATTCTCTAAATCAATTTGTATGCATGATATGGAATTAATCTGAATACATTCACAAATTTTTACTTTTAATATAATGATTTTTTAACCTGTCCATTACTCTTAGTTATTACTG
>PLTK01000091.1 GCA_003164415.1 Methanobacterium sp.
TATCGTTAAAAAAGAAGGGTAGAACATAACTATTGGGAAATGGGAAGATGAGAAGGATCGATAAAGAAATAAATGATATACAGTCTATAGAATTAATTTTACAAGAAGCAGATCATTGTGTGATTGCCCTTTCAGAAAATAACAGTCCTTACTTGGTACCGATGAACTTTGGGTTTAAAGATAACATTCTGTACCTCCACTCCTCTCCAGAAGGAAAGAAAATAGAAATCTTAAAAGTCAACAATAAAGTTTCATTTGGGGTTCAGATTAAAACTGGAATAGTAAAAAATAAAAATGCTTGTAACTGGGGTATGAAATATATGAGTGTAATAGGTGAGGGATATGCATGTTTCATTGAGGATAACGATAAGAAAGTTGAAGCTCTAAATATCATAATGTCCAAATATTCTGATAATAAGAGTAATACATTTGAATATTCAAAAACTGCTTTAAACAGTGTATCTTTGATAAAAGTTGAAGTTAACCAGTTAAAAGGTAAAATATCGGGATATAAATGAATTTATAAGAAATGGGATAATTTATTTAGTATTATGCATAATATTTAATTAAGAATTAATTTTCAGTTGGGGATAATAATGAGAGAAGTTGCAATTACCATCAAAGCCCATGATAAACCTGGAGTGCTCAGGGATATAACCGATATGGTGGCCACATCTGGGATAAATATATCTTATACTCATTTATTTATAGAAAAAGGGGACTCAGCATCTATTTATATGGAATTAGAAGATGTTGAAGATCTAAAAAGTCTTTTAAAGGATATTAGATCCCATGTAAATATAGATGATGTTATAACCCACCGATCCCTGGGTGAAATTTATGGAAAAAGAATAATAATTATAGGAGGGGGAGCACAAGTTGCACAAGTTGCACAAGGAGCTATAACTGAAGCTGATCGCCATAATATTAGGGGTGAACGAATAAGTGTCGATACAATCCCTTTAGTGGGCGAAAAAGAACTTGCTGAAGCTGTTTCGGGTGTGGGAAGACTTCCAAGAATTGGTGCTCTTGTACTTGCAGGATCATTGATGGGTGGTATCATCACAGATTCCATCGAGGAAATTCAAAAAGAACACGATGTAATTGTTATAAGTTTAAACATGCTTGGAAGTGTGACTGATCAAGCAGATCTTGTAATTACAGATCCTGTTCAAGCGGGTGTTATGGCAGTTATGGCTGTTGCAGATACTGCTATATTCGATATAAAAAAAATTGGAAGAAAAAAATTTTAAAAACTGATTTATAATGGTTCTAAAGTTCTGATGAGCCTTTCTGCAGCAATTTTAATATTAGGGTCATCAATCTTTCCACTTTTGGCTATTTTAAGTGCCATATCTAAAACTTTTGGAACATCTTCACTTGAAATATTTTGTGCCATGTTAGTATAGTCCTGATTAGGATCATCTTCCATTTTAACATTTTTTTCAGCCATAGTATCCAGCATGACTTTACATTCCTTCATTAAGGCTGGATCATTCTTCATTGATTCACATTTAGCCATAAGTTCTTTGGTTTTTTTATCATCCATCATGAACACCATTATTACTATATGGGGTTCTGATAATTTATAGTTTTAGTAATAATAAAAAAGAACTTTAAAAGATTTAAATCCAGTTTTACAAACTACTGGGTTGTTTTATTCAATTAATCCATAATCAAATAATTCTAACAATAAAAAGAAAAGAAAAAAATAAAATTTAACTCATTTCTATAGCTCTTATAATCCTGCTTGCAGCATTTTTAAGCTCTACATCCTTAATATCTCCGCTCTCTCTAACTTTTAAAGCGAGTGTAAGCACCTTAGAAACATCCTTCGGCTTGAGATTCTCGGCCATACCCACATAACTTTGATCAGGATCATCTTCTAATTTGATGTCTTTATCTTTCATCATACTCAAAAGTACTTGACAAGAACCCATAACTGTTGATTCATCCATATTTTTACACTTTTCCATTAGTTCATCTGCCTTTTTATCCATAGAAATCACCAATTCTAATTTGTTATAGAGGTTTATATATTTTTGTTTTAACCATACTAAAAACTTATTCTATGAGGAAACATGATGAATATTAAAAAAATATCGGGATTAGATACCGAAGTGATATATTTTCTAAATAACATAATATCCTAATTAGTTCTTGTAAATGGGGTAAATCCAATAGTATTAAAAATAATTTAAATATAATAGAAAAGTATCTATAGATTTTAGTACAAAAATAAAAAAAAACAAATTCTGTTACAAAAATATGAGGGATATTATGGCACCGCATTGTGATACAATGGATGGACCGGTTGTAACGGCCGCGGAACTTGCATTAGAGATGGAAAATATTAATTATGTGCTTCCATATGTGGGAGAAGATCTTGAAAGAGAATTAAAGGACGCTTTTGATAAAACTGTGGTTGTAAGAGAACTTAGTGGTGATGCAGCTGAAGTTGCAGATTACTGGTTTTTTGAAACAGCTGTCCGACTTCATATGATGGGACGGGGAAAATCTTATACAGGGATAAAACATTCTGGTTTTAACCGTAGATCTGTTATAAACAAGGCAGAAGAGGCAATTGAAACAGGTGACAAGTCTGAACTGGAAGAATTTTTAATGGATTTCATAAGTGAAGCATTTGAAAGTAGGTTTGAAACAGCAATGTCTAACAAGGAATATGATCTAAATGATGTTGAAGCTGCAAGGGATTATGTGAATTCTACCTTAGAATTCGTTGAATTTTCGCATAAATTGTATATGCAAATTGAAAATGCCAATAGAATGGATGAGGATTGATAAATCATTTGATTGATATAAAATTTTAGAGGTGTATGAAATTGTCCGAAGAAATGAAAGCTAAATCGATTAATACCAATAATCTTATTGATTACCAGGAAAATTCCGTTGTTAGTAGGGAAATTATTAAAAAAGAAACTGGAACCGTGACCATATTTGCTTTTGATAAGGGTGAGGGATTAAGCGAACATACTGCTCCATTCGATGCTATGGTCCAATTAATTGATGGTACTGCTGAAATAGTTATTTCTGGCAAGAAAAATATCGTGGAGAAAGGGGAAATGATCATCATGCCTGGAAATGTTCCTCATGCTCTAAATGCAGTAGAGAGATTTAAAATGGTCTTAACCATGATAAGATCTAATTAAAGTAGATTCATTCCATATTTTTTATAAATTTATTCCTATTCAATACTGTACTGGCATATTTCGCAGTAATCACATGAACGACATTTATTTACATTTTGAACAATTTTTGGAAACTTATCATCATATACTATCGATATAATTTCATTGAAAATTTGGGAAAATTTTTCCCTTAAATTGGTATTAATTAGAACTGGCTTTCTCGATCCCACCCTCATGTAATTTACAAAACCTACTGAAATTTCTTTATTGAACTCATGCTCCATTAAATAGGCATAAGCCGTAATTTGGATGGCATCAGACTGCCAAACGCCTTTTATTGGTGGTAAATTTGTTTTTATTTTAATTGGATAATATACACCGTCAACTATTTCGATCTTATCAATCTGTCCCAAAAGCCCATTTTCTTTATCTTCAATTTTAAATTCTAATAAACTCGGAGGAAAGAGTAAATTTACTATTTCTGCACCATTAAGTCCAGTTTTAAGCATTTTTTGGGTTTTAATAGCTATTAGCCATGAATTAAATTTTAGATCGTCTTTCAAAATATCAAAGTTGTTATTTCTATTGTCAATTACTTCAACATCTTGATACTGCAGGTTGATAACATCTAAAAATTCAGGTATATCTTTGAGAAGCTCTTCTAATATTTCCTTAACTTGCATTTCACCTTTTAAATGCCATAAATTTCGTTTTATCAGTTCTTCAAAACCAATAAGCGCATCATGCGATATATTGGTAGTTGGTGGATACGATTTTATATTTTCATCATGCATCTCTAAATAAACCTTCAAAGGACAGTAAAGATATTCTCGGATCATTGAAACGGGTATCATTTTTTACACATCCAAATTAATTAAATAATATATTTAGTTAATATTGTATTAATTATTATTTAAATTTATTTAATTATGCAGAATAAAAAAAATAAAAAAAAATCTTAAAGTACTCTAATAAATAGTGTTTTATCTTTTACACAATCTAATTTATCTATTTTATCCACAGCAGCGTTCATTTCACTTTCAATGGCTGTATGTGTCATCATGAAAATAGGTGTTCCTTTTTTTGCTGTTTTCTGCGTCATCGATCCAATGCTAATATTATGTTTGCTTAGTATGCCGGATATTTCATGTAGTACACCGGGCTTGTCTTCTGTTAGGATTCTTAAATAATATTTTGATTGTAAATCTGATATATTGCTAACATTTTTTACAGGTGTTTTGGTTGGACCATAATGAACAGGGTTCATATTTTCGATTATGTCAATACAATCGCCAACAACTGCACTGGCTGTGGGTAACATACCTGCACCGGGACCATACATCATAATTGGGCCAACAATATCTCCAACTAGATAAACTCCATTAAACACTCCATTCACACTGGAAAGAAGATGATTCATTGGTACTAATGTTGGATGGACTCTAACTTCGAGATTTTCATCCACAAGTTTAGTTATTGCAAGTAATTTTATACAACAATTAAGTTCATCCCGTGCAAAGCTGATATCTTCCTGGGTTATACTGCTAATGCCCTCAACATGGAAATTTTCTTGTTTAATATACTTA
>PLTK01000181.1 GCA_003164415.1 Methanobacterium sp.
CAAGAGAAGTTAAAACTGTTTGTCCATTCTGTGGTGTGGGATGTAATATTTATCTAGGGGTCAGGGGCAACCAAGTAATTAGTGCAAGGGGTGATGTTGAAAATTCAGTAAACAAGGGTAATCTCTGTGTTAAAGGTAGATACGGATTTAAATTTATAAATCACTCTAATCGATTAACAAAGCCATTAATTAAACGTGATAATATTTTTGAAGAGGTTGAATGGGATGAAGCATTGGATTATGTTGCCCACAAATTCACACAAATTAAATCAGAGGAATTTGCTGCGATATCTTCTGCACGTTGCCCTAATGAAGATAATTATGCTGTTCAAAAGTTTACAAGGGCTGTTATGGGCACTAATAATGTGGATAACTGTGCTCGATCATGTCATGCACCATCAGTAGCTGGTTTAGCAAAAATATTTGGTAGTGGCGCAATGAGCAATTCTATTGATGAAATTAAAGATTCAGCATGTTTATTTGTAATAGGCACTAATCCGACAGCAAGTTATCCAGTAATTGGTCTTAGGATAGTTGAAGCGGTAAAGAACGGTGCAAAACTGATAGTAGCTGATCCTAGAAATATTGATCTTTGTAAACATGCGGATATTATTTTAAACCAGATTCCAGGTACAGATGTAGCTCTTTTAATGGGAATGATGAAGATCATAGTTGATGAAGATCTTGTTGATGAAAAATTCATAGAAGAACGCTGTGACAATTATAACGAATTTAAAGAATGTCTTAAAGAATACGATCTAAAAACAGTCGAGTCTATAACAGGAGTAAATAAAGAATTAATTGTGAAAGCCGCAAAGATGTATGCTTCCACAAAACCCGCATCTATTCTCTATTCTTTAGGCATAACAGAACATACTCATGGAACAGATAATGTGTTTGCATTAGGTAACCTTGCACTTTTAACTGGAAATATGGGAAAATCATCAACTGGTGTTAACCCTATAAGAGGACAGAACAATGTTCAGGGAGCATGTGATATGGGATGTTTGCCCGATGTATTTCCAGGCTATCAGAAAGTTGAAGATCCAGAGACGATTCATGGATTTGAAAAAGCCTATAATGTTAAACTTAACAATTCCAAGGGTTTAATGTTCCCAGAGATGCTTGAAGCAGCCCGTANNGATAATATTAAAAAATCTTTAAAAAAGCTGGATTTCTTAGTTGTCCAGGATATATTCATGAGTGAAACAGCTATGATGGCTGATGTTGTTTTACCGGGCTGTAGTTTTGCTGAAAAGGATGGAACATTTGCTAATTCTGAGCGTAGGGTTCAGAGAGTTAGGAAAGCCATAGAACCTGTTGGGGAATCTAAACCCGATTGGTTAATAACATGTCAGATAGCACAAAAAATGGGTGCAGAAGGATTTGAATTCAAAGATGCTAGCGATATATACGATGAAATAGCAAAAGTTGCACCTATTTTTGGAGGTATAAACTACAATCGTATCGATGAGGAGGGTATTCAATGGCCATGTATGGATGAACAGGACAAAGGTACACCTATCCTACACACACAAACATTTAAAACCGAAAATGGAAGGGGACGATTCATACCCCTTAAATACAGGCCATCAGCAGAACTTCCTGACAAGGAATATCCCTTACTACTCACAACCGGTCGTAGTATTTATCATTACCAGACAAGTACCATGACTGGGGCTGTTGAGGGACTTAAAACTTTATATGGTGAAGATTATATTGATATGTGTCAAGAAGATGCTTCAAAAATTGGAGTTATGAATAATGAAAAGGTTAAAGTTATATCTAGAAGGGGTGAAATTGAACCGAAAGTCAGGATAACCGAAACCTGCTTTTCTGGAGTTGTTTTTATGACATTCCATTTCAGTGAATCAGCAACCAATATATTAACAAACTCTGCACTGGATCCAATATCAAAAACCCCTGAGTTCAAAGTATGTGCAGTAAGGGTTGAGAAAATATAGACTTAATTATACAAATCTTTCTAAAAAATGTAATAAAATTCAACAAACTTTAAAAGAGCTGTATTTTATGATGTTACATTCTTCTCCTTTTTTAATCTTCCCAACACCTTCTTCAGCAATAATATAACAGTTAGACATTAAAATGGACTTATTAATCCCAGCTCTCGTTCTTATGGGATAAACAACATCGTCCTCACTTTTAAACTCGGCTCTTATAACATTATATTTGTCTGGTGATGATTTTACATTTTCACCTGCAATTGCAGTGACAATATCAATTTCCTTAGGAATATTTTGCAATTTGAGAATAAAATTTCTTACAAACATATCGTACTGGACAGCCACAGCTACAGGATAGCCTGAAAGCATGAAAACAGGTGTTTTATCTACAATTCCAAATCCAAATGGTTTTCCTGGTTTCATTGAAACTCCATGGACTGGAACTTCTCCAAGTTCCTCTATTATTTCTACAATCAAATCTCCTTTACTTATGGCTGTACCACCAGTTGTTATAACGGCATCATATTTTTTTACAGCTTCAACAACATCA
>PLTK01000194.1 GCA_003164415.1 Methanobacterium sp.
AAAATAACATCAGATGCATTATCTCCTGCAGTATTCCTTGAAAAATTACCACGTTCAACAATAGATGTTTATATAGAAGTTCTTGAAGCTGAAGGCGGTACAAGATGTGCAGGAATTACCGCAGCTTCCGTTGCTCTTGCAGATGCAGGTATCCCGATGAGGGATATGGTAGTTGCATGTGCAGCAGGAAAATCAGATGGTAACGTGGTATTAGACCTGTCTGAAGTCGAAGATAAAGAAGGTGAAGCAGATCTTCCAATTGCAATGATGCCAAGAACAGGCGAAATAACACTTCTCCAGATGGACGGAGACCTTACCGAAGAAGAATTTGGAAAGGCCTTAGATCTTGCAATAGGTGGATGCAAGAAGATTAATGAAGAACAGAAAAAAGCCATAAAGAACAGGTATGGTGAGTAATATGGTTCATATAGTTCCAGAGATCATAAAAGAAAGTGTAACCAATCTGGTTAAAAATGGTGAAAGAACAGATGGTCGAGCATTTGATGAATACAGGGAAATATCACTTGAAACTGGAGTCATTGAGAAAGCAGAAGGATCAGCAAGGGTAAAAATAGGTAAAACCCAGATAGTCATAGGTACAAAACCACAAATAGGAACACCCTTTGCAGACACACCCAATGTTGGAGTTCTAATGACCAACACCGAACTTTTACCAATGGCTGCACCAAACTTCGAATCAGGACCACCAGATGAAAATTCAGTTGAGCTTTCAAGAGTCACCGACAGATGTATAAGAGAAGGAAAGGTTGTAGACCTTGAAAAACTTTGCATAGTCGAAGGTGAAAAGGTATGGATGGTATTTTTAGATCTTCATGTTATTGACTATGATGGTAATTTAATGGATGCAGCAGTACTTGGAAGTGTTGCAGCTCTCATAAACACCAAAATACCAACAACAAAGATTGAAAACGATGAGATCGTATTAGATTATGAAAATATGATACCACTACCAATCAATGAAAAAGCCCTAATGTGTACATTTGCAAAGATTGATGGTGAATTAATAATCGATCCATCCCTTGAAGAAGAGGAAATAATGGGTGCACGTTTATCTATAGGTGTGACAGAAAATGATAATATCTGTGCTATGCAAAAGGGCGGAGCACAACCTTTAGACAGGGAAGAGATATTGAAAGTTGTTTCAATTGCAAAGATGAAAACTGCAGAACTTCGAACACATCTTCCATAGATGCATTTATAACTAGTGCTATTCAAATTCAATGATCTGAACATTCAATAAATTGAAATTTTCATTAAATTTTTTTTCATGAAGAATTTCATATGAAAATAATATTCAAAGATAATCAAAATAATCAAGGTGATATAAAATGGCAAGAACAAAGAAAGTAGGTATAACCGGAAGATTCGGTGCAAGATATGGTAGAAAGGCCAAGCGGACAGTTAAAGCAGTAGAAGAAAACATGAAAAGGGATCATGTTTGCCCTCAGTGTGATAGACCTGCAGTGCGCAGGGTTTCAGCTGGAATATGGAAATGCAGAAAATGTGGAAACGTATTTACTGGTGGAGCATACCTTCCAACAACCCCTATGGGTAAAACAGCTTCAAGAAACATTAAGAGGATAGTCGGAGGTTTATAAATTGTATAAATGCGGAAAATGCGGTACTTTAGTTGATATTAAGGGTTATACTGAATCTAAATGTCCAAGTTGTAGATATAGGATCCTTTTCAAGGAAATACCACCTGTTAGACGAAGTATTAAAGCAAAATAATCAATAAAAGATGTTGATAACTACTTCAAGGAAACCCTCTCAACGAACACGATCCTTCTGCAAAAGCATTGTAAGGGTCTTAAATTCGAGTTATATAAACAGGGGAAAAATGAGCATCCGTGATGTTCTTATAAAATCTTCAGAACTCGGATATAGTGAAGTAGCAGTAATATCAGAGATGAAGGGAAATCCTAGTAGAATAGAATTTCTAGATGCAGAAGGTGAAATAAACTTATCACTAGAAGTTACAGTTGGAATTCCAAATTCTAATGCAAACTCCAAGAGCCGAGTAAAATCTGAAAACCTAAAATTATCTTCCGAAGTACCTGAATTGGATCTAATTGGAAATATACTTGATATACCTAAGTTGAAAGAGGGATCTCCCTTAGAAAATATTATGGTAATAAAAAGGGCTGAAGGAAAGGACAAAGCTCTGATAGAATTTTATGGCAGTAATGGTATTGAAACCGGGCCTAAAATTTTTGTTAAGGATTGGAGGCCATGAGTTTGGAACATATCCACGATCCTAAATTTCTTGAAAGTATCAAAACTGAACTTGAGATTGAGTTTGATAATCCACGAGAAGCAGAAATTATATTAGGATCAATTAAACCAGAAATAAATGGATCTCCATCTGACAGAACATCGGTAAATATTGATATTCATGATAACACTTTAAAGATAATTATTAATGCTAAAGACACTGCATCGTTTAGAGCATCTTTAAATTCTTATTTAAGATGGATAAAACTCTCAAAAGAAGTTATAAATCTTGAAAGTGAATATTTTAATCAACAGTAATTTATTAAAAATATTTTTAAATAAAAAATTTTTTGAACCTTTAAAGGTTTAATGAGGTGATAAAATGGAACTTCCTAAAAATATCCAACATCAAATAGCACAATTCCAACAAGCACAACAACAAGCTCAAGCTATTACTATGCAAAAACAGAGCGTTGATATGCAGATTAAAGAAACAGAAAAGGCACTTGAAGAACTTAATAAAGTTGAAGGAGACTCAGAAGTCTACAAAACTGCAGGAAATCTTCTTATAAAAGTTGATAAAGATGAAGTAACAGTTGAACTCGAAGATAAAATCGAAACTCTTAAACTTCGTGAAAAAACAGTTAACCGTCAAGAAGAACGTATAATGGCAAAACTCCAGGAAATGCAGTCTTCCATTCAAGAAGCTATGCAAGGATCTGGTGCGCCACCGGGGTTAGGTAATTGAAGAAACTTTCAGACCAAGAACTTGACGAAATTTCTGAATTAGCAGCTAAATCCGCAGAAAATTTTATCTATTCAAAGGTTTCGAAAAAAGAAGTTACAGATCTCGATATAAAGGTAACACTTGATTATCATACTGGATTGGATGTTGATATTCTAATTGACATCCAATTCGACCCTTTATCTCAAGCTGATAAAAATATTGCAGATGAAGCAGCAGCACATGCAATTGAAGAGATAGACAAATATCTTTCAGATAATTAAAATTTTTTTTTATTAGAATATATTCGTATTAATTTTTAAGATTTTTTTCTACTTTTCATTAAATATTGTTAAAGAACATTGGGATGAAACTAATGATAATACCTGTAATGGATCTTAAAAATGGTGAAGCAGTATCTGGTAAATCAGGAAAAAGGGAAACCTACACCCCACTTAAAACTGTGTTTGATAGATCATCCAACCCAATTGCAATAGCTCGAAAACTTAAAAAATCAGGATTCTCAAGAATATATATTGCAGATCTAGATTCAATTGAGGGAAACAGTTCAAATTTACAAATTGCAGGTGAGATCAACAAAATCATTCCTGTGATGTTTGATTCGGGAATAGAAAATTCTATTGGGATCCAAAAGATTATTGATAGTGTTGAAAAGGTAATCATTGCAACCGAAACAATTGAAAATTTTGATGAGATTGAATTGATATTCTCAACTTATCCCAAACAGAACCTTGTTCTCAGTATCGATATTAAGGATGGAAATGTGCTGGGTAAACATATAGAAGCTGATTTTAATGATATAATAAGAAAAATTGAAGAAATAAACCCTCCAGAAGTTATATTACTCGATATATCTCGTGTTGGAACTGAGAATGGGGTTGATCACGAGCTTATAAATAGCTTTATTGGTCTAGATACCGATCTTATCTTGGGTGGCGGTATAACACCCAGAGATATTACAGAATTAAAATCTTTAGGTTTTGAATACTTTCTTGTTGGAACAGCTCTTCACTCGGGATGTTTAAAAGGTCTATTTTAGTACAGTTCATTTTTAAAATTTTAATATCATAGTTAGAAATTAAAGGGTAGATCATGCCAAAATTTATTATTATAGGACCATTAACAAGAGATACAATTCTGCGAAAGGGTTTGAATTACCACACAACCGGAGGAGCAGTTTATTATCAGGCAGCGGTATTATCAAAACTCGATGTAGATGTAACTGCTATTATTACCCTTTCATCTGAAGATAAAGAACTTTTGAATACTTTTCCAAGTAAAGTGAATGTGATTCCAATATTTTTTGATGAAACAATGGAATTCAAGAACATATATCCTGATATTGATCCTAATCACAGAGTTCAGAAAGCCAATGTGCCAAAAAATCCTATTAAACCTGAAAACCTCCCTAAAAATATTGGGGAATACGATGCAATACTTTTATGCCCATTATCACCTTCAGATATTCCCATTGAAACTATCAAATATATATCCACCTTTAATATTCCAATTTATCTCGGTGCCCAGGGATATTTGAGACAATTAGACCATCATAAAGTGATTTTAAAACCATGGAATGACTTTCAGGATTTTTTAAGATACATTAAAATGGTTTTTATAGACGAAATCGAAGCCAAGGTTATTATTGATAAAAAGGATCATGAACTCAACATTATTGGTAAAGAATTATCACTTTTTGGTCCGGAAGAGGTTATTATTACCCGCGGAGATAGAGGAGCTATGATTTACTCATCAGTAACGAAGCATACCTATAAAATACCAGCATTTCCACCCAAGCAAACAATGGATCCTACCGGGTTAGGTGATACATACATGGCGGCTTATGTAACTAAAAGGACAGAAAAATCTGACCCTGAAACATGTGGGATATTTGCGTCAATGGTATCAACTATGAAACTTGAAAAAATTGGAGCATTTCAAGGTAACAGATCCTTGATAAATAAACGTCTAAAAGAATTATAAATACGTTCATTTATCCCAATTTTTTTTGCATTGAAATTAAATAATTTTTCAAAAAAGTTTATAAATTTTTATTAGTATGTTTAACTATCTATTAATTAGACCTTAAGGAGACAATATGATGATTGAAGAAATTGATGAAAGTATATCTGATAATTTTCACAAGGATTTATGGAAATCACGGGGAGAAAAACTTGTAAAATGTGAAAAAATATTTCATAACTCATCTGCCGATGAAACCGGATCTTATGAACAAGTCATATTAACTTTTGAAGATACAGATCAGATTGATATAGAAAATACTTACAAAGTCAGTATCACAGCCAACAATATGGAATTTGGTATTTGTGATAGTTTTAACAATCCCATGACTATTGACACTATTATTGGAAAAAGACTTCTTGATTATGATGAAATGCATTTTGACACATTCAATAATAGCACCGGTACAGTTTTGAGGGCTACACTAGTTTTTGAGGAAGATTATGAGATCAATGTTGATGGCTACAACTTGTTAATAGAAAAACTTATTGATATGAAATGAGTTTTATTCAAATTTTTTTAATTCTCAAAAAAAAGTAATTATTTTTTTTACTGCAAATCTATTTACCCACTTCCGAGTTAAAAAAGAAGATATGGCAGAATGAAGAAGGGTAAAACTCCTGCAGCAAAGAATATAACAATGCCTGCCAATGTATAATGATTATTTTTGTCCATTATACCTGTACACATAAGTAATATGCCAATAAAGCCCATAATGGGCGGGATTATATGTGAGAATATTATTGCAAAATCGCTTACCATAAAGATCACTTCTTNNTTATCTTCATTCATTTAAAGTTATGTTGTTATTGTTGAAGATCTAAATTTTCGTGAATTTCAAGTATGGTGCTCCTCAATTCTTTATCGGATTCTGCTATTAAATCGATTCTATCTACCATAATATCCCATTTATGTAGATATTCTACCAATTGTACAGGAGTTATATTATCATCCATATCAAGAATTAATGATTCTGCCTCATTAGTAATTTTACTGGCACCAAATTCTATTAATGCTTTTTGAGCTTCTTCAATTTGTGAGGTGTTTACCCTAAATGATCTTGTTTTTCTGGTGATCTGGGCGATGTTTATTTTCATCCTTTGAAGCACAATCAGCACATGTCTTTCAAGAGCACCTTCTAATACTTCAATGTCGATTATGTTCTTTCCTTTGTTTATTCTTACTGCTTGACATATTTGTGCAACATCCCTAGCATGTGCAAATGTAGGTTTAAGCCCTTCTCCACCATCATTACATTTAATATAAACTTTCATGAACCTTTCAAAAATATTTTCATCATATTTTTCATTAAGATAATCCAGATTCATCTTGAAAACTTTAGCTAACTCAACAACATTTGGATTTTTAAGGAAGATATGTAGTGGGGCTCTTCTCAAATGGGCTTCATCCATTATGCTTATGTCTAAATTAGTTGAAAATGCGGGTATAAAATTGCTGTGCACAATTACTGGAATACCTCGCACATAGACCACATCTCTTTTATTTTCCATTGGAACAATAAGTCTATTTAAAATAAGTTCGTGGTCGTCCCTTTGCCTTCCAAGATCGTCTATTAGGAGTATACCGCCGTTTGCCTTTATTATTGGACTTGTTTCATAAACTCCTTTGTTTTGATCGTAATTAGTTTCAAGTTTGTTTAAATTCAGTTCAGCACCTGTTAAAACAAATGGGGCATGAATTTTAACCCATCTACCGTCTTCAGGTTGTTCTTGACACATCTTATGGAAATCTTGGTCATAAATTTGTATAATTTTACCTCCAAACTCAACAAATTTTGGAATTATAATTGGAGGTAGGAGATCAGACATTTTACCCGTTAAAAAAGTTTTACCAGTTCCTGGAGGTCCATATATGAATATTCCTTTACCTATAATACATGATTCAATAAGGGATTCCTTTGCATATTCTACTCCAACAACATCCTTGAAGGTAGCCTCGACTACATCTGGAGGTATTTCTATTGGATATCTACCTTTTAATTGGGCTTCCATTATGATTTCATAATTCTCATAACTAACAGGCGCCACACCAATATAAGGATTTTCTTCTGATATACCCCTGGTCTTTTCACGGCCCTTCTTTAATATGCTGTACTGAACACTTGAAAATAAAAAACTACCACTAACAGGTGCGCATAATCCTTCTTTTTCAAGTTTGCTAAGGCACTTTTCCAGAATATCCCAATGTATGCCGGTTATATCAAATATTGTGCTGGTTTTAACTGTCCCATAACTTGTTATAATCTTTAATATCAGATCATTAACAAATGATTCTGATAATTGAATTTCTTCAAGTGTTTTAGGTTGTTTAAGGACTTCAAATATATGTTCCATTTTAAAATCATGATAATAACTCATTCAAACCACCTTATCTTTGCAATAAATACCCCTTTTACAAACTTATTGTTATTATGAGTATATAATAGATGATGTTTGAAGCCTTTCTACATAATGTCCTTAATTTGTCCAATATCAGATATGATATCAAGTTCTAAACTTTTTTCTTTAATTACAGCCCTTTCAGATTCTTTCAATTCAGGAGTTAAAAATACTGCAGACATACCTGCATTTATGGCGCCCAGTACGTCATCGTTAAAATTATTACCAATCATAACTGAATTTTCTGCTTTACAGTTCATTGTTTCCATTGCCCATTCAAATATTGCAACATCAGGCTTTTCAACACCCGCTTCTTGGGAGGTTATAACCGAATCAAAAAAATGATGTAATCCCAACCTAACAAGTTTTTCATATTGTTTAATAGTTATACCATTTGATATCACACCCAAATGGTATCCTTTTGACTTGAGATGAATAAGTGTGGACATGGTTTCGGGGAACAATCTTAACAATGCAAATTTTACATTGTGATACGTGATCATTCCAAGAGCAACCAAAAGTGGCTTTTCCTCACCAAAAACTTCTTTAGTCAGCACATTCAGGTGCCTATCATAATTCGAACCCTTTTCTTTGATGATTTTTCTCAAAAGAGTGTAGGCATCATCAGGAGATAACGGCAATCCCGCATCTATCATGACATTTAATGCAGCTTTTCTAGCCAGTTTTGCAAAACCCGAGGTATCATATAACGTNNTTTTTGCACCATCGTTTTCAAAGATAAGAAATATCCTAAAGAATTAAATCGATAATAAAAAGTAAATGAATCAAAAGAATAATACGAGTTAATATTACAATCACATAAAAAAGACTTTAATGGATTGTTTCTAATATTTGGGTAAAAAAATAATTTTAACAATTTTCTCCCTCTAAAGATTAATATTTATATTCAATCAACCAAAAAATGCATCCAGACTACTCTGTTTTTCTTTATGTAATATATCCTCTTTTGAGAAACCAATTGCTTCAATAATCCTTGAAACTGCTGGAAGAACCTGATTTTCAATGTAGTAATTTGGATCATAATTGGCAACATCAACGTCTTCTAATGGGATTGCACGTTTACTGATGGGTTCTTTTCCTTTCACTATTACGTAACGAATTATGGCCCCTCTGGCAACATTTCGCCCACATGCTATGGATTTTTTAGCTGCTAAAACATGAGGGGCCATTTGAACGTAATCGTCGGGATTTCTTGTGAGTTGAGTATGTATTACAAGATCTTCAAGTGGGATTTCACCCTTTTTAATCTCTTCAACTATCTCACGGATGATTTTTGTGGCTTTTTTAGGGTCGGCTTCTTCAAGAATGGCTCTTAAAACCTTTTCTTGTGTTTTTTTGGCAACTGGGGCCCAATCACGCCTAACCAACTCTAATCCTTTCACAACAATATTACTATTTTCTATGAGGGCGTATCTTTTCTTTGTTACAAAGAAACCCCTTTCATAGAAACCTTCGTATTCGAGTTCCATTCCTTCAGGGAGGTTTTTATTCACATCCCCTAGGAACTCGTTAACTTTCTCTAAAATTTCATCATTCAACAAGCACACCATTTATCATGCCGTGCTGGCCTGGCCTTGAGGTTACTTTAACCCTGCCGAGACTAGTATCTACAACGGCCCCTTTGGTTATGATATTACGCCTAACAAAGTGAGTATTTGCAGTATTCTCAACTACTGTCATGATCTCTGCTACTTGTATCTTATTGGTTTTAGGATCCACAACATTGATGTTTTTTTCGTTTGCCAGTCTTATTTTTTCGTTACCGCCTTTAGTTCTAATTATTTTAGTTTTACGGTCTCCGATCTTGGTATCTGCTGGGTCTCTTC
The DNA here is from genome assembly GCA_003164415.1 of Methanobacterium sp. GTDB lineage: Archaea > Methanobacteriota > Methanobacteria > Methanobacteriales > Methanobacteriaceae > Methanobacterium_B. The sequence goes on from PLTK01000194.1 coordinate 9,249, forward strand.
CAAATTCCATATTTCTTTTATTTCTGTAGGTCTTCGCACGAGCACCGCTTGGTTTTCTTAATGATTTTCCTTGCCAAATTGCCATTATTTCACCTCTAAGCTTAAAATATAAGTTTATTCCATATTCATGAAAATTTCATCATGGATGATATTTATCATAATTATATAATTCGGATTTCCTAAAAAAATCTTTCTAGGAAAGACTTCATTTGTAGATCACTCTATATTAATATTTTTAATTTAATATCTTTTTATTTACCTAATACTATAAAAAAAATTTAACTAGAATATTTATCACTATTAAACAGTTTTTTTTCAGTGATCCATGTTTTATTGATGAAGACATAAAAATATATTGTTTTAAATGATGAGTTTCATCATAAAATGATTAAATAATATTAAACAATTTAAGATAATCGATACAATAACTGTAATAAATAAAATTTCAAAATCAAAATAGGATAATAAACTAATGAATGGAATTAAATTATTATGATTTTTATAAATGAGAGCATTTACAGTAATTTTGATGATGATAAACTGAGAGGAATGGGTTAAATGGTTAAAAAGATGCAGAATAAAAAAAATAGTGAATGGGAAGAAATTAAAGATCCAGAAGATGCAATTTGGAGACCCGAAGCAATTGGTGAAGAAATAAGTGGTAAATATATCCGAAGAGAAGATGATGTTGGAATGTATCACAGCACCAAATATACCTTGGATACTAAAAAAGGAGAAATGGATGTATTCGGATCAACAGTATTAGACAATAAATTTAAGGATATACCCGTTGGATGTGAAGTTAAAATAGTATATCAAGGTGAAAAACCGAGTACACCTCCAAAAAAACCTTTTAAATTGTTTCAAGTCTTTATAAGGAAAGAATAATAGAAAATACAGATAATTATATGGCTTTAGGATTTAATCAACAGAATGAGTTAATATAATTACCACAATTTTTTTAAGAATCATAATATCATAGTTTTTATATCTAATGATCTAATACCCAATTAAGAACTTTTTGGGAATTAAACTAAAAATATATGATGAATAAATTTCTTAAATCTACATACATTTCAATTTATATCTAATCCAAGATTAGAAACATCCTAAATAACAATCAGAGTTTATTTGAAAAAATTTTCTGATTCTGGAAATCAGATTATTTTTTCTTAAATACAACTTAAAGAGTATACTAAAAATATTTAAAAGGAGAATGGTGAATCTTATGAAAATAGGTATGTCTCACGGTGCTGGTGGAGGGATCATGCAGGGTCTTATATCAGAAATCATACTTGGGAATCTTAAAAATAAAAGGGTCAATGGTGGAGTAGGCCTTGATGATCTTGACGATGGGGCTACAATCCCCTTTGATAATTATGAAATTGTTATCAGTACAGATAGTCATACAGTAGATCCAATATTCTTTCCCGGAGGAGATATAGGGACAATCTCCATTGCTGGAACTGTTAATGATGTTTCCGTTATGGGTGCAAAGCCTCTTGCAATAGCAAATGCGATGGTAATTAGCGAAGGATTTTCTGGTGATGATTTTGAGAGAATAATAAAATCAATGAATTCAGTCTGCATTGAAGCTGATGTGGCTATAATAACTGGGGATACCAAAGTAATGGAACATGATAAACTCGATAAAATTATCATATCCACTACAGGAATAGGTATCGTTAAAAGGGGAGAGGTTATTCGCGATTCAGGCCTTAAAATTGGTAATAAAATTATATTAACCGGCAGCGTAGGTGATCACGGAATATCATTAATGTCTTACAGGGAAGGATTCGGGTTTGAAACTGACCTTAAATCAGATGTAGCACCTGTTTGGGGAATGGTTGAAGCAGCTCTTAAAATAGGTGGTGTAACTGCAATGAAAGACCCTACTAGGGGAGGAATTGCAAACGCATTAAATGAACTTGCTTCAAAATCCAAGGTAGGTATGCTCATAGATGAAGAAAAAATTCCATTAAAAGATGAAGTAATTGCTGCTTCCGAAATGTTAGGCCTAGATCCATATGAGGTTGCAAATGAAGGCAAAATTGTTATGGGAGTGGAATCAAACAAAGCTGATGAAATATTAGAGGCTATTAGGAATACTAAATATGGTAAGGATGCTCAAATAATAGGAGAAGTAACCAATGCATCGCATGTGATTATTGAAACTCTTTTAGGTGGTAAAAGGATACTTGAAGCACCAATTGCCGATCCTGTACCTAGGGTGTGCTAGTTAACAGATATTTTCAGTTTATTAAATATTCTATATTAAAATGATATGGTATTGTAATAATATTTATAAATAAAGAGCAATAAAAGAGTATTAAGCAGTGTAATTAGAAATGGTTTGATTTAATATGGAATATTATATTTAAAAATTCATTAATTATACTTTAACGATGTGATAACGATGGAAAACTTTTGGGGTCGACGATTTGCAGCTTTATTGGTGGACATAATTATTTTAACTTTATTTATGTACGTTGTTAGTGCTATTGTGTTCTTGCTATTTGCTCAACTTGGCATCTTCTCTGCATTAAATTACTGGATTATTATAGCAGCAATTATTATAATAGTTTATTTCACATTAATGGAGGGAATAACAGATTCAACTTTGGGAAAAAGACTATTTAAACTGAAGATAAAGGCTGTTAATGGAGATGTGGGTTATAAGAAATCATTTATAAGAAGTCTGTCCAAAATTTATTATTTCCCCTTGATTTTAGATATAATATTAGGTTTTATATTTGCGGATTCGAATGACAGAATCCTTGACAAGATTTCAGGAACCTATATAGTTTTTGAAAATAACAACCAACAAAAAGGGCTTAAAAACAAAAATTGATATTTAAATGCCCCTTAAATAAAAAATATTTATTAAATTCTTTTTTTAACTGGAACTACCCATTCTATTCCTTTAATAGTGTCCCATCGGTCATTTCAAACATATTACAATCGAATTGGGAAAGTTTTTTATTATTTGTTGTTAAAATCATGGTCAAACCTTCGAAATTGTTCAAATCTTGTAGAAGTTTCATTATTTCATAAGCTTCTTTAGAATGGAGAGCTCCTGTTGGTTCGTCTAATAATATTATTGAATGATTGTTTACCATTGCACGAGCTATGCACACTCTTTGTTCCTCTTCTAATGACATTTCATTTGGAAATTTATCATAATCATTGAATCCTACTTTTTCGAGTAGTTCTTTGGCTTTTTTATTGTCTGATGACAACATTGGAAGTGTTAAATTGTCAATGGCGTTTAATGTTTGTATTAGGTTGGAACTCTGAAACACCATACCGATTTCATTTCTGATTATAGAATTTCTTATTTTTTGAGGTTGATCACTAGTGTTCTCACAGTTTATCAGCAATTTTCCAAGGGATGGTTTCTCTATAAGTCCGAGTATTCTTATGAGTGTTGATTTGCCACAGCCTGAAGGGCCAACTATGATATTAAAACTACATTTCCCAAAAGAACAGTTTATTCTAGAAAGAGAATGTATTACATCATCTTCATTCTTGTATATCTTCCAGATATCATTTAATTCAATATATGCACAGTCTTCAGGTTCATTCATTAAACCAATTCCTCCGTAATATTCCTTTCAACTGCAAAAAAAGCAGGTAAAATACCTAAGATCATACATAAAATTGTGGTAAGCGATATTACTCCAATTATAAGCCATGGTGGTATTAATATTGATATTGATATTCCGATAATATTNNAATCCTAAAAGTCCAGCTTCTATAGATAAACTCGTGAGTAATTGTACCTTAGAGAATCCTAAAGTTTTTAATATGGCAATTTCCCGTTTTCTTTCATTTAAATTGAAACCCATTGTATTTATAATGTCCAATATCCCAACTAAAAATACTATACTCGCGATTCCATCGACAATATATACAATATTATTAATTAATCCTCTGATCTTGTCTATTATAACGGATTTATTATGATTAGTTCCTAAAAATGAATTTAATTGGTCTGCAATTGTGGTCACAATGGATTGTGAATTTGTATTATCAGATTCAATATTAAAAGAGTTGGCCTGTTTTAAGAAAGTGTTTAAACCCAGTCCCGAACTAATTAAAATTATTAAAATAAGAACTCCTAATGCAATTCTTAAAATGGCGAATAGGTTCCTTAACTTGTTCCTGCGAAGATTTTTTAAGGACAGTTTGTAAATATCCATGTATATATTATATTAGATGGTTTTATTATATTTTATTTAGTAAAAATCCATAGAATATTTTTGAATTAATTCGTGTTAAAAATTTTATTTATTATTTTAACAATAATAAGAATATTTTCAAGAGTTAATTTATATCAGATATCACATAGTTTAGATCAGAATTTAT
>PLTK01000165.1 GCA_003164415.1 Methanobacterium sp.
CGTAAAATACCATTTGTTATTGTTGCAAATAAAATTGACCTACCAGAAGCATCTTCCGAGAGGATATCTTCAGTTTTTCCACAACATACAGTGGTACCTGTTTCAGCACTTCATGGCGAAAATACAGCAGATCTTTATCAGGCAATGGTTGATAAATTCAACTGATTATTAGGGGTTTTAAAATGGATAGTACAGAATCAAATGCTCTAAAAATGGATTTTCTTTCATCAGATGCTCTTAAAAGTAGTACCAGTATGGAAAAAATTTCCATGATAGTTGATAAGGTTAAAATGGGTGATCTGGTTGTTATAGAGGGTGGTTTAACACCTGCTGAAGAGGCAGAACTTATTGAAACCACCATGCGGGAAATTGATATTGAAAACTTCATGGGAATAGACATATATACCCTTGAAAAGGACAAAACATCGTTTTTCGGGCTTTCAAAAAAGAAAACCATTGGAATTACAATTATAGGTCCTGCTAATGTAATGAAGTCTGTCAAGAAAAAATCAAACTTCCTTTCAATGATAGCTAACCTGGGTGATTCAGGTGCATCGCTGCATTAAATGTGGAGCTGAATTTAAAATCGACTCAGAAGAAATAATTCTCAAGGGATGTCCTGAGTGCGGTAGTAAATTCTTTGAGTTCCACCAAAAAGGAAAAATTAAGGAGATACAAGAGATAAAAGGAGATTCCATAGAGACCATAATGATCAAAGAACATGGAATCTACGAGGTCAACTTACCATCACTTCTAGAGGATGATTCGATTATAGTTTCAGACGAGGAAGGTATGTACGTTATTGATATTAATTTTCTTCTTAAAAAACAGATGAAGGATAAAGATAGATAAATATTGATATAGTTCCGGGTTTATAATTTCGATAATAAATTTTAAATTGTACGTTTAAAAATTTCTCTTTATTCTAAAAAAGAATAATGTTAGATTATATTAACGTTTTTTAAATTTCCTTCTTTTTTTAGGATTTTTCCCGTCAACGAAATCGCACTTTCCAGATGGCAGTACCCTCACAACATCCTCTATTATGAACATTTTTTCCGGGTCGATTTTGTTTCTTATCTGCATTGCNNGGAGGTCCTGCCATTATTCTTTCTCCTTCATAATCTACTTTACCAATGGATAAAGTTAGTGGAAGTCCCCTTATGTAGTTACGGGATCCCCTTATGATAAAAGCACCTTTGGTTAGGAATTCGCCTGATTGGGGCGTTTTAGAAACTTGGTCGGGATTAACCCAGTACACATCTGCAGAACCTAATCCCTTTGTCCAGGCACTAGAAAAGCATGCAGAAAAAGCAGCGGCTTGATTGATACTTGTTTCAGGGATTTCACCTTCTCCGGCTTTTAGAACTACAGATGCAGCACCATGAATATCCGAATGGAAATATATGTCTTTAGGTTCCATGTGCTTCTTTACAACCATTTCATTGGTTGTAGCGTCCCTTCCACCTATTACTAGGAGTCCATCCGATGTTAAAAACCATCTTAACTTCTCATACCATTTAAGTTCTTTTTTAATACGTTTTTGAGGTACAATAACCTTCTCCATCTCAATTTCCCGTTTACTTTCTGCTTTTTTAATTTCTTGTTGGGTCTTTTCGATGGCTATATTAACTCCTCTTATCTTCTTTTTAGCCTTTTTTCCCTTATTATAATAAACTTCAGCATTTTCAGGAATTCCCACTGTGGTATCAATATTTACACGGATACCATCTAGATTTAATGTTAAAATACCTAATTTGTCTATTGATTCTATAATATCTACGCCTTCGGCTTTTGCCTTTTTGCCTTTTTTAATAATATCAATGATCTCTAGCCATGAATGTGTTTCTCGGGCATGTTTTATGGTATCAATTATGTTTTGGATATTTTGATAATTTGAATATATTGCTTCACCCTTAATTTTAGTATCTTTAATTGTTTTATTGAATTTATCAAGGGTCTCTAACTGTATTTTTAACCGTTTTTCAAATTTACCCACTTCACCAGACCATACTTCATCATGAACCTGTACAATATCCTCTCCAACAATGCTACTGTAGAATTCATCTGCAGCTTCATTGTAAGTTTCATACTTTTCTTTTGGATAGTCTGCATACATTTGAAGATCTAGGGGTAAAACATCTTCTTTTTCACCGGATATTATCTGGGGATGGAAATCATATGTTTTGAGTGGTTTAAATATTTCGGTCATTGCACCGTATATCAAATCAATTTCTTCGCTGGTTACATCCGCAGCATTCTTTTTTTTGTCAATATCAGATCTTAATGCAATTTCTTCGGCGTAGAGTCCGCCTAAACCGTTTCCAGCAAGGGTTCTGATGATATCCCTATCAGAATTTTGGAATAGATTATTGAGTGCACTTTTTTCTATTTCCAATGGATTTATTCCCCTTTCAGGAGGATATTTGTACTCTTCTTTGGATGTTATCTTCCGGTCCTGCCATAGTTTTCTTTTTAACGGTAGAATAATCTGATCGTCTTCATCCAAAAGTATTATATTACCCTTCGCAAAGAGTTCAATAACCAAAGAAAATTTATGTTCCTTCTGGATGTCGATTCTCATAATCCTGTCAAAATTATGCTGGCTCACACCAGTAACACTACCTCCTTTAATGTACTTAC
>PLTK01000230.1 GCA_003164415.1 Methanobacterium sp.
AGGGATATGATTATTTAATAGAGCTTTTTGTAAGTGCAATAGTAAAAGATATCCTTAATCTAATAGCAACTACTTCAGATAGTATGCTACCACAAATTTTAAAAATAAAAAGTGTAAAAGTACCATAAATCCATGGCTAACCCTGTCTAGTTGATATGGATTCAATCTAGTTATGTATGATAATTTAATTGATTGTGGAATCTCTTGCTGGTTTGCTTAATAGATTGCTTAAGAAACGTTTCGCCTATGGAAAAATGAATAATTAAAAACGTCCACCATTTGGCGTTGGACTATAAAAGTCATAACTTGCTTCCTTTCCAAAGAACAAATAAAGCTTTCAATCAAGCGAGCAAACAATCTGTGAAAAGAAGGTGTTGGTTGTAATCAATATAACAGCATTAAGATTTTAGAATAACAGCTTGCAGTACAATGAATGAATCATTAAATTCATAGTTTCTTACTCTAATTGATCTGATTAATCGCTTGCTTGCAGGCTAATAGGATTTTAGAAATTTTATTTAAATAGTTCGCTGAAATAAAAAATAGAATTGTGTTTCCTTCTTTTATTAAAAATGAACATAAAAACTGAATGCATTTTGCGAATAAATACAAATAGTGAAAATTTATAGCCATTGAAGTAATAATATGTAGCTGTCTCGATTCACTCATAAAGTTTAACTATTATAATACTTTTTTTTGCTATTCAAATACAGAACCTGCTAACTCTATCTTGAAACTGCTTGAACAATCAAGCGATCAATGATGCAATCGATGGAGTAACTATCCACATAAATTTTTTTTACTATCTTAAAGACATCAAGTTCTCATATAGTTTAATATTCTATTCTTCAATCTCTCCCTTGATTAATCGTGTGATTGCGGGATATTTAATGGGCTGGATCATACATTAAAGTGAAACTACTCAAATACTTTTCTTTGCTATTTAAATAACTAAACCAGTTAAACATGATTCTTCTTTGATTATTATACTATACTATATTTTTCGCTATTTCATGAAAGTCAATATAGAAATATTTGCTGATGATTGATTAAAGTCGTTTTTTCATTCATTATGAGTTTTAAGAGTATAAAATCTTAACCAATCAATAAAATTAATAATAAAATATCACTTTTTTTCTTAAATAAATGATCATTATAATAGCGTCAAGGTCCATAGTAATGTTATAGACTGAATTAAGGTGAAATAACATTTGGGATAAAATATGAATTCAATGGATATGACAGCAAGAATGGCAGGTCTTGTGTATTTGATTATTGCAGTATTTGGTAATTAAAATAGTTGATATAAGGGGAAAACATGATGGATGCGGATGAAGGAATGAATTCGATCAAGCAGACCGAAGTCATTTTAAGAGACAAATTTATAAAATCCAGTCAACGGACAGCAAAAATTATAGGAGTATTCTATATCCTTGCGGCGGTTACGGCAATAATCGCATTATATATATACTATCAGCCCATTCTTGGTCCTGATTACCTTGTGAAAGGTGCCGCGAATGCGAATTCTGTAATAATGGGTGCTATTATTGAGTTAATCCTTGTTGTATCACTTATTGGTACTGCAGTTGGGTTGTTCCCGTTCTTAAGAAAGTATAATGAGCATATAGCTCTCGCTTATTTTAGCTTCAGGTTCCTTGAAGCCGTTCTCGTTACTGTTGGTATAGTCGCTATTCTGGCCCTCTTAAACCTCAGTCAGTCATTTGTGGCAGCAACAGCTCCGAATATTTCTTCTTATCAAGCTGTAGGTACTGTACTTATCTCAATACATAACTGGACCTTATTGCTTGGCCCCAATTTGATGTTAGGTATAAATACAGTTTTGTACAGTTATTTGCTCTATATATCAAAGCTAATCCCTCGACCTATAGCAACATTAGGTCTTATTGGAGCAACTCTTATTCTTGTTGCAGCTTTTTTGGAAATATCAGGTGTACTTCTTCAAGTTTCCTTTTGGGGAGGTATTCTAGCACTACCAGTAGCCGCTTTTGAAATGGCTCTAGCTGTATGGCTAATCATCAAAGGATTCAATCCATCAGCAATCAAATGAGAATTATTGTAGTATCGCCGCTAATATGATTATGGTGGCGATTAACTCCTCTCAAATTTCTTTTTCTATTTTTTAATACATTCAACCACAATAAACTACGGGTGTTTGGTTATTATTAAAATTTAGAGGATGATTTTCCTGAAAAGTTATTAATTACTCTTAATTGGATTATATAATTATCATTTGAGGAGATGAAAAGATGGTAGAAGTAAAATGGAAAACTGTAATAATTGGTCTTGTATTAGCAGTAATACTTAGTGCAACAATTGAAGGGTTAACAACATTATTAGCTGGAATGATAATAGGATTATTTGGTGGCGCTATAGGTTTCTTAATTGCAACTATTTACGTTGGTTATACTGTAGGCGGAGATTACAAAAACGGGGCTATCCATGGAGCACTTGTAGGCATATTTATGGGAATAATAGTTGGCATAATTGGTATAATTCTAGGAGTAAGTTTAGCTGGAGCAGCAGGGGCTGCTACCGGTTTATTTGGATTAATATTAGCCATTATTATTTATGTAATCATAGGTGTAATAGGTGGAACTATAGGGGTNNCTTTCTTGATTGATCGCTTGCTGGATGGATTTTTCAATAGCAAATGAAATATTTACAAACTTGAGCTACATTATTATATTAACATAACCTCCAACTAAATGATGTAGTTTGCATTTATCCTATAAATAATGTAACGTAAATATGATAAAACAAGATAACTTTAAATAAAACTATATACTGATTATTTAATTCATATCACGTAGTATAGATAAGATGCAAACGTATAATTTGTATCCATTGATTAATCTTGCAAGCAGGCAATTGATAGTGCGACTAAACGTTCTATCCATTGCGATTTTTAATTTTTATAGGGATGCAATAGTTGTTTTTGAGTAAAAAAAGTGTTATCTTGCTTCCTTTCCAAAATAATGGCATAAACTGTTCAATTAATGGAACGAACTATTAATGAATCTTAAAATAGCATAAAAATAATTTCATAATTCAATTTAGTGGATACTTAGCAAATCATGAACGTATGTTGCCTGCATATTTACTTGAATGTAATAAAATTTAAAATAATACCTTATTTAAAAAGTTATGTTAAAAATAACTATAAAGTGTAGTTATTACTCGGATGATACACAGGATATTGCTATCAGTTGATCTCCCAGGTCGTGACATCTTCATAGGTGAAATCATAGACACATATGTAAACCACGAATGCATAACTGATGGAAAATTAGATTTTAAAAAGATAATCCATTATTATTCATTTCAGCTAACGTAAAATACTGGAATTGGGAAATATAATTGGTTCAGCATAGAAAGAAGGAAAAACTATGATACGACCATGAATTTTACTATTTTAACGACTCTTTATATTTCATGAAATTTCAGTAATTAGTATTATAATTAGATTATTTGTAGAAAGCCATTAAGTTACCATAATGTGTCTAATTTTAATCCTCTGCAATTTGCATCGCGAAGCAGTAGGTTTCGTTTTTTTATTGGTTAATATTGTTACATCTTTCCCGTTTTAGAGTAATAGTTAGTATTATATTTTAGACCAAACATTTAAATACATTAATAGTCTACTTTTATGCATAGTTCAGTAAATGTATAGTCCATATAACTGTACTATTTTATTATAACTAGTTACAGATTAACTCAAATATTTATAGAGGTGTTTGTTATTATGGAAAAATCTGGGAAATTGATAGAGGAGATGTTGGAAGATTCGATACTTTATATAAAACTTTTTAATAAGGAATTACTCAATTTATCTGGAAAAAAATTTATGAAGACATTTTTTTGGCTGTTACTCATCGATCAATATGATAATCGATCAATGTCCGCACTTGCAAAGACATTAAACATTTCAAAAACCCAAATCACCCCCCGAATTGATCAATTAGTAAATGATGGCCTACTTGAAAGAGTTCCAGATGAAAATGACCGCAGAGTACTCAGGATCGCTTTGACAGATGAGGGAAAAGATCTTATAAAAAATTCTAATATAACAGTTAAAGAAGCTATGAATCAATTATTTAGTCCCTTAACTCATGATGAGCTTGAAGAACTGTGTAAGAGCATTGAAATAATTAAAAATACTGTTTTAAAAATTCAGGGAGTGCTTTAAATTGAGTGATACAGATGTTGTTGTTAACAAGAAACCACATGTTGGTTGGTTTCCTTTAATAATTGTCACTTTAGCTGCTTTTATAATCAGTATCGATCTAAGTTTTTTAAATGTTTCAATAACGAACTTGGTTCATGATCTAAATACAACGTTTGTAACAATTCAGAATATTATTGTTGTTTATGCACTGGTTCTTGCGAGTTTAACCCTGTTTACAGGTGAACTACAAAAGGTTTTAGGAAGGAGAAAAACATTTCTCATAGGGGCGCTTATTTTTGGAGTTGGTAATCTTGTTGCAGCTTCAAGCATAAACAGCACCATGCTCCTCGTGGGATGGTCCATATTGGAAGGTGTTGGTGGAGCACTGATGTGGGTATCCATGTACTCCATAGTAATCGGCAGTTACGCAGATAATAGAAGAGCCACTGCACTGGGTATATCTGGTTCTGTAGCATCTTTAGGACTTGTAATCGGACCTTTTATTGGTGGTTTTTTAACCACTTATCTCAGCTGGAGGTATGCATTTGGATTGGAATTCCTCATAATACTTTCAATATTAATATTTTCAAGGTACATACCAGCATTTCCTGCAACCATGAACTGGTCACAAATTAACATAGTCGGCGGAATCAACTCTGCACTGGGCATAATTTTCTTGGTTTACGGTTTAATATTACTTAACAACTCTTCAACATTGCATATTGGGCCGTATTTCATGTTAGCAGGAATTATCCTTTTAGCTGTGTTCTACTTCGATCAGAGAAGTAGAATAAAAAAGGATAAACATCCTCTGGTTGATATAAGGATATTAACAATTAGATCATTTGTTTTGGGCAATATCTTCCTGTTCTTGTATGGTTCAGTCATTAGTGGTATTCGTTTTGTTATACCAGTTTATGTACAGTCAGTTTTAGGATACAGTGCTTTAATTACTGGTTATATATTTGCAGCCATGGCCCTTCCAATGTTTATTATAACCTTTACAACAGGTAAAATTTCAGGGAGATTCCAGCCACGCTACATCATAACATTGGGGTTTACAGTTTGTTTAATTGGTAGTATTTATCTAATCAGTGTATTCAGTTCACATCCGAGTTTTTTACATATAATACTGGGAGTAGCAACGATTGGATTGGGACTGGGGATTATTGCCCCCCATGGTTCTACCTATGCCTTTTCAGACATCAGCCATGATAGACAACCAGATGCTTCTGCAATTAGAAGTACCAACAGCAACCTCAACACATCTGTAGGTACAGCCATATTTGGTCTCATCCTGTTGATGGGGGCAACCAATGCTTTAAATGTAGAACAATTAACAAGTGGACTGTTGAATTCGTTCTATGTGATAGTTATAATATTCTTTTTAGGAATAGTCATGTCACAATTCAT